>NZ_JBVVPA010000007.1:0-287290 GCF_055807555.1 Bradyrhizobium sp. Ken64
AACCTTGGGGTCACCGCTCTCCAGGCAATGCAAAACTCTCCCGGCGGGAGCAAAACATTCTCAAGCTCTGAGGAGCCGCGAAGCGGCGCCTCGAAGGATCGAGGCCTGAGATGTCTGCCGCCGGGCCTGCATGGTTCGAGACGCGCGCAAGGGCGCGCTCCTCACCATGAGGGTTGAGAGCGAGTACGACGCCTAGGAAGAAAGAATCGAATCAGTGCAGCGACGTGTACGCCGCGCCCAGCATCGGGCCCGGTCTCTCCCGGCTGCCGTCCTGGACATAGACCACGGCACCGTCGACGCCGTCGCGCGTGAGGTTCTCGATCGGCACCGTCCAGCTTTCCGGACGGCCGGTCCAGTCGCCGACCTTGAGCAGGTTGCGCACCACGTTGTGATAGATGACCTGCTGTCCGCGATTTTCGCCACGGCTGATCGCGATCGGCACCGACTTCGCAATGGAGCAGATCCAGACCTCGCCGTGGGACGCCGTCGGCTCCTTGCTCGCGGCCACCGAGACGTTGATCTGTTTGCCAGCGAGCGACATCGTCACGGGCACGCTCATCACACCAGTGCCCGTGTCGGTTTTGCCGATGGCGCTTTCGATGCCGGTGCGGTCGCTGCCGACGACATGCGTGGAGCCGTTGACCACAACCTGCGGCGTGTAGACTTCGCGGTCGCCGCGCATGCGTGAATAGGCCCGCTGCCGTGCAGAGAAGCGCGAATCGGCCAATGTGTCCTTCCAGCCGAGATAGTCCCAATAGTCGATCGGCATGCTCAGCGCGATGATCGAGGGATCGCGGGAGAGATCGCCGATGATCTTGTCGGCCGGCGGGCAGGAGGAGCAGCCCTGCGAGGTAAACAATTCGACAACGGCGCGGGGATCAGCCTCGGCAGGGCGAATGACGGCGACGATCGCACAGAGACCAAGTGCACCCGACCAGAGGGCGCCGGACCACCTCGAGATCACGTTGCGTGAAACCAGATGAGAAGCCGTCATTGTTGTCATGTCGAACGCCGCACACCATTGCTCATGAGAGGGAAATCTTACCGCCGGATGGTCACCGTAGTCTTACGGGCCTCACACATTTGTCCGTCCAAGAACCGTCCAAGACGAGGTTCTCTGCCGGGCGGGCCCATCTGAAGCCTGCCGCAAACGCGTGAAGGCGGCCTTGTGATAGGCCGCCTTCGTGTAACCTACTACTCACTTCGCAGTGAGCCACCGTTCACAAATCCGCGCTTACGCCGCGAGCTTGCGCAGCACGTAATGCAGGATGCCGCCGTTGCGATAGTATTCGAGCTCGTCCAGCGTATCGATGCGGCAAAGCAGCGAAACGCGCTGCAGCGAACCGTCGCCGGAGACGATCTCGGCGGTCAGCTTCTGGCGCGGTTTCAGATCGCCGATGAGACCACGCAGCGTGACCTTCTCGTCGCCCTTCAGGCCAAGCGAGGACCAGGAGGTGCCGTCCTCGAAGGTCAGCGGCAGCACGCCCATGCCGACCAAATTGGAGCGGTGGATGCGCTCGAAGCTCTGGCAGATCACGGCGCGCACGCCGAGCAGACGCGTGCCCTTCGCGGCCCAGTCGCGCGAGGAGCCGTTGCCGTATTCGGCGCCGGCGAACACCACCAGCGGCACCTGTTCCCGCTGGTACTTCATCGCGGCGTCGTAGATCGACATCTGCTCACCGTCCGGCCAGTGCTTGGTGAGACCGCCTTCCGGAATGTTGCCGTCGGCGCCCTTCAGCATGAAATTCTTGATGCGGATATTGGCGAAGGTGCCGCGCATCATGACTTCATGGTTGCCGCGCCGCGTACCGTACTGGTTGAAGTCGGCCGGACGCACCTGGTGCTCGCTGAGATATTTCCCCGCGGGCGAGGTGAGCTTGATCGAACCGGCCGGCGAGATGTGGTCGGTGGTGATCTTGTCGCCGAACATGGCGAGGATGCGGGCCTCGACGATGTCGGTGACCGGCTCCGGCTCCTTCTTCATGCCTTCGAAATAGGGCGGGTTCTGCACATAGGTCGAGCTCATGTTCCAGCGATAGGTTTCGCTCTCGACGGTCTTGATTTTGCGCCAGTTGGTGTCGCCCTTGAACACGTCGGCATACTTCTTCTTGAAGATCGACGCGGTCACGAACTTCTTCATGAAGGCGTTGATCTCCTTTGTGGTCGGCCAGATGTCCTTCAGGTAGACCGGCTTGCCGTCCTTGCCTTCACCGAGCGGCTCGACCGCGAGGTTCTTGGTGACGGTGCCCGCGAGCGCGTGGGCGACCACGAGCGGCGGCGAGGCGAGATAGTTCGCCTGCACGTCCGGCGAGACACGGCCTTCGAAGTTGCGGTTACCGGAGAGCACCGCAGCCGCGACGATGCCGTTGTCGTTGATCGACTTCGAGATCTCCTCGGGCAGCGGACCGGAATTACCGATGCAGGTGGTGCAGCCGAAACCGACCAGGTTGAAGCCGACCTTGTCGAGATCGGCCTGGAGACCGGAATCGGCGAGATAGGCCGCCACCACCTGGCTGCCCGGGGCGAGCGAGGTCTTCACCCACGGCTTTGCCTTGAGGCCCTTCGCGGCGGCGTTGCGCGCCAGAAGACCGGCGCCGATCAGCACGCTCGGGTTCGAGGTGTTGGTGCAGGAGGTGATCGCGGCGATCACGACGTCGCCATGGCCGATATCGAACTTCTTGCCTTCGACGGCAAAGCGCTTCGCCGGCTCCTCGGCCTTCTTGTATTCGCTGGCGAGGGCGAGCGAGAAGCCCTCGGCCACGGATGGCAGCGCAATGCGGCCTTCGGGACGCTTCGGGCCGGCCATCGAGGGCACGACGTCACCGAGGTCGAGCGTCAGCGTCTCCGTGAATACCGGATCGGCCGACTTGGCGGTGCGGAACAGCCCTTGCGCCTTCGCATAGGCCTGCACCAGCGCGACGCGCGCCGAGGCGCGGCCGGAGGTCTTGAGATAATCGAGCGCGGCGGCATCGACCGGGAAAAAGCCGCAGGTCGCGCCATATTCGGGCGCCATGTTGGCGATGGTCGCCTTGTCGGCGACCGAGAGATGGTCGAGGCCGGGGCCAAAGAACTCGACGAACTTGCCGACCACGCCGAGCTTGCGCAGCATCTGCGTCACGGTCAGCACGAGGTCGGTCGCGGTGACGCCTTCCTTCATCGCGCCCTTCAGCTTGAAGCCGACGACGTTGGGCAACAGCATCGACAGCGGCTGGCCGAGCATGCAGGCTTCCGCCTCGATGCCGCCGACGCCCCAGCCGAGCACGGCGAGACCGTTGACCATGGTGGTGTGGGAATCGGTGCCGACCAGGGAGTCGGGATAGGCGACCTCGAATGTGCCGGTCTTCTTGCCGACCGTCATCTTCTCCTTCTTGGTCCACACCGTCTGGGAGAGATATTCGAGATTGACCTGATGGCAGATGCCGGTGCCGGGCGGCACGACGGAGAAGTTCGAGAACGCCTTCTGGCCCCACTTCAGGAACTCGTAGCGCTCCTGGTTCTGCTTGTATTCCTCGGTGACATTCTTGCCGAAGGCCTTGTTGTCCCCGAAGAAGTTCACGATCACGGAGTGGTCGATGACGAGGTCGACCGGCACCAGCGGATTGATCTTCTCGGCATCGCCGCCGAGCTTCTGCATCGCGTTGCGCATCGCGGCGAGATCGACGACGGCGGGGACGCCGGTGAAGTCCTGCATCAGCACGCGCGCCGGGCGGAAGGCGATCTCATGCTCCAGCGACTTCTTGCGCAGCCACTTCGAGACCGCGACGATGTCTTCCTTCTTGACCGAGCGGCCGTCCTCGTTGCGGAGCAGGTTCTCGAGCAAGACCTTCATCGAGTAGGGGAGTTTCGAGATTCCCTTCAGACCATTCTTCTCGGCCGTGGGCAGGCTGTAATAGACATAGGTCTTGGCGCCGACCTTGAGGGTCTTTTTGCATTTGAAGCTGTCGAGCGAGGTCATGTAGGAAATCCCAATTGTCAGTTATACCCGGCAGGGTATTTTAACACCGTCAGCGTAGGCAGGCTGAGTCGCTTGCGGGGGCAGGTTGAGTTGCTGCATCAAGTAGTTCCGGGCTTATAGAAGCTTTCTAACCGCGCCGCCACAGCCACAATCGAGCCGCGGCAATCCGCGAGCCAAAAATTCCCGTACGCTACCCCAAGATTTCCTGAGGCCTGGCTTTGAGCGGATCGATACGAGACAAGATGCAGCTTTCCGGACGCCGGGTCAGTTGCGTGCGGGGCGGGCGCGAGGTGTTTTCCGGGCTCGATTTCGACGCCGGCTCCGGCGAAGCCGTGGCAGTCGTGGGCCGCAACGGATCGGGCAAGACCTCGCTGCTGCGGCTGATCGCGGGGCTGCTCATTCCGGCGGGCGGCACGATCGCGCTGGCCGGAGGCGATGCCGAGCTGACGCTGCCGGAGCAATGCCACTATCTCGGTCATCGCGACGCCCTGAAGCCGGCCCTGAGCGTGGCGGAGAATCTGACATTCTGGGCCGATTTTCTGGGCGGCGAGCGTTTTGACGCCGGCGAGAGCCTCGCCATCGTCGGGCTCGACCATGCCGCCGATCTGCCCGCCGCCTTCCTGTCCGCCGGCCAGCGCCGCCGGCTCTCGCTGGCCCGCCTGCTGACCGTCCGCCGACCGGTCTGGCTGTTAGACGAGCCGACCACGGCGCTCGATGTCGCGGGACAGGAGATGTTTTCCGGATTGATGCGCGAGCACCTCGGCCGCGGCGGCCTGATCGTCGCCGCCACCCACGCCGCGCTCGGGATCGATTCGCGGGAGCTGCGGATCGGGGGGATGGTGTAATTCCGATGGACCCTCAGTTTTTCGAGCGGCCGAACTCCGCCCCCTCCGTTCCCTCCCCCCTTGTGGGGGAGGGTCAGGGAGGGGGGTGCCACACGGCGCACTCTCTCGATTCCAACGTTCGGCAGGCGGGCGCTCTGTTGCTCGCGGCCCGCACCCAAGAACCATCTTCCCCGGGGCTACCCCCCTCCCCCGCCCTCCCCCACAAGGGGGGAGGGAGCGCAGATCGCCCGGGGTACCCGGCCGACGTTGCCTCCTCACCTCTAGGAGCAGTGGCATGACCGCCCTGTCTGCCCTGATCCGCCGGGACATCCGGATCGCGCTCCGCGTCGGCGGCGGGGCGTTGATTGGCGTGCTGTTCTTTCTGACCGTGGTGGTGCTGATGCCGTTTGCGGTGGGGCCGGATCTGGCACTGCTGTCGCGGCTGGGGCCGGCGATCCTGTGGCTAGGGGCGCTACTGGCGAGCCTGCTGACCCTGGACCGGCTGTTCATGGCCGACCACGAGGACGGCTCGCTCGACCTGATCACCATGAGCCGGACCCCGCTGGAACTCGCCTGCGCGTCGAAAGCGCTGGCGCATTGGCTGGCCGCCGGCCTGCCGCTGATCGTCGCAACCCCCGTGCTCGGCCTGCTGCTCAACCTCGACATGGTCGCGACCGGCGCGGTGGCGCTGACGCTGCTCGCCGGCACCCCGGCGCTGACGTTTACCGGGATGATCGGTGCGGCGCTGGCGGTGACGCTGCATCGTGGCGGCTTGCTGATGGCGGTCCTGGTGCTGCCGCTGTCGATCCCGGTGCTGATTTTCGGCGTCGCGGCCTCACAGGCGGTGATCGTCGGACCCATGACGTTCGGCGCGCCGTTCTCGATCCTGTGCGCGCTGTCGCTGGTCAGCCTCGTGATCGGCCCCTTCGCGGCCGCGGCGAGCCTGAAGCATGGACTGGACTGAGATGGACTGGACTGACCTTGACCCCGATCAACTTTCGCTGCGGACATTCGTGCTGATTGCGTGAGCGCTTACCTGTGATTATCAGGATACCATGACGCTGATCGACCTCGCCAACCCCACACGGTTCCTCGCGCTGACGGCGCGGCTGCTGCCGTGGCTTGCGGCCGCGACAATCATCCTGCTCGCGATCGGGCTCTATCAGTCCGCCACCGCGCCCGACGACTATCAGCAGGGCGCGACAGTGAAGATCATGTTCATCCACGTGCCCAATGCCTGGCTGTCGATGTTCGTGTGGGGAGTGATGAGCATTGCCTCCCTGGGCACGCTGGTGTGGCGGCATCCGCTCGCCGACGTGGCCGCGAAAGCGGCCGCCCCGATCGGCGCCGCCTTCACCTTCCTCGCGCTGCTGACGGGCTCGCTGTGGGGCCGACCGATGTGGGGCACCTATTGGGAATGGGACGCGCGGCTGACCTCGGTGCTGATCCTGTTCCTGATGTATCTCGGCCTGATGGCGCTGTGGCGCGCGGTCGACGAGCCCTCCCGCGCGGCACGCGCCGCCGCCGTGCTGACGCTGGTCGGCGCGCTCAACCTGCCGATCATCAAGTTCTCGGTCGACTGGTGGAACACGCTGCACCAGCCGGCCTCGGTGATGCGGATGGGCGGCTCGTCGCTCGACAAATCATTCCTGATTCCGCTGCTGGTGATGGCCATCGCGTTCACCCTGCTGTTCGTCACGCTGCATCTGGCTGCGATGCGCAACGAGATATTGCGCCGGCGCGTACGGTCCCTGCAGATGATGCAGGCGAGCCGTGTGGCGTTTTCAGACGTCGGCACCGGCTCGCGTGAAGGCAGCACGTCAAAAGAAGTGGGGGCTGCATGATCATGTCGCTCGGTCCCTACGCGTCCTTCATCGTGACGTCCTATGCCGCGGCCGCCCTCGTGGTCGTGATCCTGATCGGCTGGATCGTGCTCGATTATCGGAGCCAGACACAGCGCCTGCGCGAGCTCGAGCGCAGCGGCGTCACCCGCCGCTCCGGCCGTAGCGCGACGGATCGGCCATGAGAGATCGAGCATGAGCGAGCAATCGACGTCAGCTCCGCCGCAGCGCCGCACCTTCCTGATGGTGCTGCCGCTGATCGCGTTCATCGGCCTGGCGCTGTTGTTCTGGTTCCGGCTCGGCAGCGGCGATCCCTCGCGGATCCCGTCCGCGCTGATCGGACGCCCCGCGCCGCAAACCACGCTGCCGCCGCTCGAGGGATTGCAGGCTGACAACGCGCAGATCCCCGGCCTCGATCCGGCTGCGTTCAAGGGCAAGGTCAGCCTCGTCAATGTCTGGGCGTCCTGGTGCGTGCCGTGCCACGACGAGGCGCCGCTGCTGACCGAATTGGCAAAAGACAAGCGCTTCCAGCTCGTCGGCATCAACTACAAGGATGCCGCCGACAATGCGCGGCGCTTCCTGGGGCGCTACGGCAACCCGTTCGGCCACGTCGGCGTCGACGCCAACGGCCGCGCCTCGATCGAGTGGGGCGTCTATGGCGTGCCCGAGACTTTCGTCGTCGGCCGCGAAGGCACCATCGTCTACAAGCTGGTGGGACCGATCACGCCGGACAATTTGCGGACGGTGCTGTTGCCGCAGATGGAAAGGGCGTTGAAATAGCCACCGTCATTGCGAGGAGCCCTTGCGACGAAGCAATCCAGCATCCCTCCGCGGATAGATTCTGGATTGCTTCGCTTCGCTCGCAATGACGAGCTGAGAGAGCGCTACCCCTTCCTCACATCCCCCGCCTCGGCCTCGCTGGCTTCCAGCGACGCCGGCTCGAGGTGATAGCGCTTGGTCAGCGGCATCTGGGCGATGGCGAAGATCATGGTGATCGGCGTGACGCCGAACACCTTGAAGTTGACCCAGAAGTCGGTGCTCTGGGTGCGCCAGACGATCTCGTTTAACACCGCCATGCCGGCGAAGAACAGCGCCCAGCGCAGCGTCAGGATGCGCCAGCCCTGCGGCGTCAAATTGAACATCTGGTCGAACATGACGGCGATGAAGGAGCGGCCGAACAACAGGCCGCCGCCGAGGATCGCGGCGAACAAAGCGTAGATGATGGTCGGCTTGAGCTTGATGAAGGTCTCGTCGTGCAGCACCAGGGTCAGCGTGCCGAACACCAGCACGATGACGCCTGTCACGATCGCCATGATCGGAATGTGGCGCGTCACCACATAGGAGGCGATCATCGCCGCGACGATCGCGACCATGAAGGCGCCGGTCGCGGCGAACAGGTTGAACTTCGCATTCACGAAGAAGAACACGAGCAGCGGCCCGAGCTCGGTCGCAAGCTTGAACAGCGGATGCGGCTGGGTCTTGTCCATTCTTCAGCTTTCGATTCCGGCAATGGCGCGGGCGAAATCGCGCGCGGTGAATGGCGCGAGATCGTCGACGCCTTCGCCGACGCCGATGAAATGCACCGGGAGTTTGAATTTTTCCGCGAGCGCCACCAGAATGCCGCCACGAGCGGTGCCGTCGAGCTTCGTCATCACGAGGCCGGTGACCCCGGCGGTGCGATGGAACGCCTCGACCTGCGACAGCGCGTTCTGGCCGACGGTGGCGTCCAGCACGAGCAGCACCGCATGCGGCGCAGTCGCGTCCACCTTGCGGATGACGCGCACGACCTTTTCGAGCTCGTTCATCAGCTCGGCCTTGTTCTGAAGCCGCCCGGCGGTGTCGATCAGGAGCACGTCGATGGCCTGCTCCTTCGCCGCCGTCAGCGCGTTGAAGGCGAGGCTCGCCGAATCCGAGCCTTGCGCACCTGATATGACGGGCGTCTTCGTGCGTTCGCCCCAGACCTTGAGCTGCTCGATCGCCGCGGCGCGAAACGTGTCGCCGGCGGCCAGCATCACCTTGCGGCCTTCGGACGCGAATTTTTGCGAGAGTTTTCCGATGGTCGTGGTCTTGCCGGAGCCGTTGACGCCGACCACGAGGATGACGAAGGGCTTCTTGCCCGTGTCGATCACGAGCGGTTTTGCCACCGCCGCCAGCACCTTTTCGACTTCGGTCGCGACGACGTCCTTGACCTCGTCCGCCGAGATCGCCTTGTCGTAGCGCCCCGTGCCGACGGCGTCCGCAATCCGCACCGCGACCGAGGTGCCGAGGTCGGCGCGCAGCAGCACGTCCTCGATGTCGTCGAGCATGGCGCGGTCGAGCTTGCGCTTGGTCACGAGGTCGGCGACCGCGGTCCCGAGTGAGGACGAGGTGCGCTTCAGCCCGTCGGACAGGCGGCGCCACCAGCTCAGCTTGGGGGTCTCGGGGGTGGTATCGTTCATGGTGGCGGTGTGTTAGCCGTTCCGGCTCCCAAACGAAAGTCTTGACCGAAAGTCTCGCCGAGAACGAAAGTCTTGCAATTGCTCGATGTTCCCGAATTGACCGCCGATGAAATCCTCGCGCGCGTGCTCCATCGCGACGGATTGATGCTGGTCATCGACAAGCCGGCCGGCCTGCCGGTGCATCGCGGTCCCAAGGGCGGCGCCAATCTGGAAACTTCCTTCGACGCACTCCGGTTTGGCCTGCCGCGGCCGCCGGTGCTGGCCCACCGGCTGGACAAGGACACTTCCGGTTGCCTCGTGCTCGGCCGCCATCGCAAGGCGACGGCCTCGCTCGGCCTGCTGTTCAAGCATGGCAAGATCGGCAAGACCTACTGGACCATCGTCGAGGGCGGCCCCACCGAGGACGAAGGCACCATCGACATGCCCCTCGGGCGGCTGAACGCCGAGCGCGGCTGGTGGCAGAAGCCGGACCCGGAGGGCCAGAAGGCCATCACAAACTGGAAGGTGATGGGCCGGGGCGGCGGCCTGACCTGGCTCGCCATGGAACCGGTGACCGGGCGGACCCATCAATTGCGGGTGCATGCGTCCGCGACCGGCTGGCCGATCTTCGGCGATAACATTTACGGCAACGGCCCGCGCTTCGGCGAGCCGAAGCTGCACCTGCATTCCCGCGAGATCGTGGTGCCGATCTCCCGCAACAAGGAGCCGGTCCGCGTGGTGGCGCCGGCCCCGCCCCACATGCACGAGCGGCTCCGCGCCTGCGGGTGGAACGGGGAGTAGCCCAACTGCTCGCCCTCATGGTGAGGAGGCGCGTCAGCGCCGTCTCGAACCATGAAAGGCCCGCATCTCGCTCGCGGCCATCCTTCGAGACGCCCGCTTCGCGGGCTCCCCAGGATGAGGAACAGTGCCCGCCACGCTCCCTATAGTTTACGAAACGTTCAGTGCTCGTCGCTAATGATAATTGTTGCTTAGAACAAGCTTCCGTCAATCTGCTCAGGACGAGCTGCGCGTCATGTCCACGGCCGAACTATCGATCATCGACGAGGTCGAGTCCGCGCTTCGGACTGGCTCGGCGGAAAAGGGCCTGGCAACCGCCCGCCGCGTCACCGACCTGTTCCTGTCCTCCGCCGGCAGTTTCGACGACGAGCAGATCGCACTGTTCGACGACGTGCTCGATCGCCTGATCGGCACCATCGAGCTCCGCGCCATCGCCGACATGGGTGCGCGCGTAGCGCTCGCCGAGATCAGCGCGCAGCTCGCGCCGATCGCGCAGGCACCGCCGTCGGTCATTCGCCGCCTCGCCAACAATGACGAAATCCGCATCGCCGGTCCCGTGCTGCAGGAATCCGCGCGCCTTGATGACGGCGCGCTGGTGCAGATCGCATCGAGCAAGGGCGAGCCGCATCTGCTCGCGGTCGCCGGACGCTGGTGGCTGAAGGAGATCGTCACCGATGCATTGCTGGCGCGGCGTTATCCCAGCGTCAGCCGGCGGCTCGCCGCCAATCCCGGCGCGCGCGTTTCCGGCAACGGATTCGCCGTCATCGTCGGACAGGCCGAGGCCGATCCCGAACTCGCCGTCAGCGTCGGCGTCCGCGTCGATCTGCCGTCGGACCTGCGCCGACAATTGCTGCGCTCGGCGAGCGATGCCGTGCGGACCCGCTTGTTGTCGCGCGCGCCGCCGCACCTGTTCGAGGAGATCCAGACCGCGATCGCCGCCGTCACCGTCGGTGTCGAGCGCGAGATGTCGGGGGCCCGCGATTTCGAAGGTGCCAAGCGCGCCGTCGCAGGCCTCAAGGCGGCCGGCCAGCTCAACGAAGCGACGCTGCTCGGTTACGCCACGCAGCGGCGTTATGAAGAAGCGGTGGCCGCATTGGCCGCATTGTCGGGATCGACCGTCGAAGTGATACGCCCGCTGATGCAAAGCCTGCGCGAGGACGGCCTGTTGGTGCCGTGCAAGGCGGCGCAGCTCAGCTGGGAAACCACCGCCGCCGTGCTTCAGAGCCGCTTTGCGACCGGCGCGATGAAGCCGCCCGATATCGCACGGGCTCAAAGCCATTACGCGCGCATGACCCCGGAGAATGCGCGGCGGACGCTGCGGTTCTGGCAGGTGCGCGCGTCTTAAGGTATGCATTTTGGGCCGCGCTGCGCCCTCCGCCGTCGTCCTGGCGAAAGCCAGGACCCATAACCACCGAATTCAGTTTGGCGAAGACTTGTAGTTGGCAATTGCGTGCAACAACCTCTCCTTGGGGTAATGGATCCTGGCTTTCGCCAGGACGACGTTGGGGATGCAGTTGTGGAATGACGGCAAATTACGTCGTCAGCCGCGCGCCATCACGACCGGCGATCCGCAGCGGCACGACGCTGCCGATACGCTCGCCCGCAATTGCCACCGGCAAATAATGCTCCGTCCGCCCCTGACCGTCGCCCTCGATCAGCACCTCACGCGTGGCGCCGATCTCGGCTTGCAGCCGCTGCAGAAGCGCGGCCTCACCGGCCAAGCGTAGCCGCTTCGCCCGCTGCTTGATTGCACCGCTCGCCACCTGCGGCATCCGCGCGGCGGGGGTGCCGGGCCGCGGCGAATAGGGGAAGACGTGGAGGAACGTCAGGCCGCATTCCTCGACCAGATCGAGCGAACGCGAGAACATCGCCTCGGTCTCGGTCGGAAAGCCCGCAATGATGTCGGCACCCAGCGCGATATCCGGGCGCAGGCGGCGGACCTGGTCGCAGAACGCGATGGCGTCGCCGCGCGTATGCCGCCGCTTCATGCGCTTCAAGATCAAGTCGTCACCGGACTGCAGCGACAGGTGCAGATGCGGCATCAACCGCAGATCCTCGGCGATGGCATCCAGCAGGTCGCTGTCCGCCTCGATCGAATCGATCGAGGAGATGCGCAGGCGCCTCAGCTCAGGCACATGCCGCAAGATCTGCTTCGTCAGCGTGCCGAGTTTCGGCGCGCCCGGCAGATCAGTGCCGTAACTGGTGAGATCGACGCCTGTCAAGACGATCTCGGCATGGCCGCGCTCGACCAATGCCCGCACCTGATCGACCACGGCGCCCATCGGCACCGAGCGCGAATTGCCGCGCCCAAACGGAATGATGCAAAAGGTGCAGCGATGGTCGCAGCCGTTCTGCACCTGGACGAAAACGCGCGGCAGGCCGCTCGCAAAGCCGTCGATCAGATGCGGCGCCATCTCCTTCACCGCCATAATGTCGCTGACGGCTATTTTTTCGCTCGCACCGAGATCGAACGCCGCACGCGCCTCGCGCCACGCAGACGACCGCATCTTGTCGTCATTGCCGACGACGCGGTCGACTTCGGCCATCTCGGCAAACATGCCGCTTTGCGTCTGCGCCGCGCAACCGGTGACGACGATGCGCGCTCCCGGCCGCTCGCGCTTCAATTTGCGGATCGACTGCCTCGCCTGCGCCACCGCTTCGTTGGTGACGGCGCAGCTGTTGATGACGATGGTGTCGGAGAGTCCCGCGCCTTCCGCCTCGCGGCGGATCACCTCGGCCTCGAAGGCATTGAGGCGGCAGCCGAAGGTGACGATGTCGACGGTCATTACCCGACCGGCGCGAACAGCGCGGGATCGAAACTGCCTTCATATTCGAAGGTCGCCGTGCCCGTCATCAGCACGTGATCGTCGCGCTCGCGCCATTCGATGCCGAGCTTGCCGCCGGGCAGCGTGATCTCGACATTGCGCTCGGCGCGCTTCAGCCGCGCGGCCGCAACCGCCGTGGCACAAGCGGCCGAGCCGCAGGCCTTGGTCAGGCCGGCGCCGCGCTCCCAGGTGCGGATCGTGATGTGCTGGGGATCGACGATATGGGCGAGCGTGATGTTGGCGCGCTCGGGGAAGATCGGATGGTTTTCCAGCAGCGGACCGAAACGCTCGAGATCGTAGGCGTTGACGTCATCGACCCAGAAGATCGCATGCGGATTGCCCATGCTGACCACCGAGGGCGAATGCAGGATCGGATTGTCGATCGGGCCGATCTGCAATTCGATGTAGCGGGTGTCGCGGAATTCCTGATCGAGCGGAATGTCCTGCCAGCCGAACTTTGGCGCGCCCATGTCCACCGTATAAAGATCCGGCGCCGGACCCTGCCAAGCATTGAGCAGGCCCGCGGCCGTCTCGAACGTTGCATTGGTCTGGCCGGTCTTCTCGAAAACGCGCCGCACCACGCAGCGCATGCCGTTGCCGCAGGCGCCGGCCTCGGAGCCGTCACTGTTGTAGATGCTGATGAACGCTTCGGTGCCGTCGAAGCGCGGCTTCTGCAGCACCATGAGCTGGTCGTAGCGCACGCCGCCACGCGCCGATGCCACCGCGCGGGCATCGTCCGGGGTCACCTTTGAGGCGGAATCGCGCATGTCGACAACGACGATCTCGTTACCGATGCCGTTCATCTTGGCAAATGCGTGGTTGGCCAGCGCGCTCATGAAAATTCCCGAATTTCGCCTGCCTTATATGGCGATCCTTGGCCCTCTTGGCCAGTGATTTGCCGCCGAGAGCCAGGACGCTGCCAGGACGTCTGCCATGACGCATCTGTCATGGGACGAATTCGGCGCTCGCGTGTTAGAACGGCGCAATTCGCGCAAACCGGGACGGCGCAGCCGGGTTAGGGCCTCGGTGGGTTAAGACCTTGGCGCGCAAGGTTTTGGGGAGAATTAGAATGTTCAGGTTTCGTCGTCTTGCTTTGGCCGCGCTGATCCCGGCAGCCGCCGCGTCGTTTGGTCTGTCCGCCACGCTGGCCCAGACGCCGAGCCCGGCGCCGGCCGCATCAGCGAGCCCCTCGCCGGCCCCGTCAGCTTCGCCCTCCCCGGCCGCGAGCGCTGCACCGGTGGCCACGCCGGCGCCGGCGGCCAGCGCCTCGCCAAGCCCTGCCACGTCCCCTGCAACCTCGCCCTCGCCCGCCGCCAGTGCCTCACCCAGCCCGGCCACTCCACCCCCGGCCGCCGCCGCGTCGCCGGCTCCCGTGCAGACGGCCGATCCCTTCGGCCAGGAAACCACGCTCGAGCCCAAGAAGGTCGTGATGGTCAAGGGCACTGCCAATTGGGACTCGGCCTTCGACACGCTGATCGACGCGTTCAAGGCGCTGAACACAATTCTGGACAAGCAGGGCATCAAGCCCGCCGGCAATTCGATGATCGTCTACACCTCGACCGACGATACCGGCTTCACCTTCCTTGCCGAGATCCCGGTCGAGCAGGACCCGAAGAACCTGCCCAAGGACATGAGCGTCGGCAAATCGCCGGAAGGCAAGGCCTTGAAATTCGTCCATCGCGGCTCCTACGACAACATGGACAACACCTATGAGGCGATCACCAATCACCTCGACGACAAGAAGCTGGAAGCCAAAGACACCTTCATCGAGGAGTACCTCACCGATCCCCTGAAGACGGCCGAGGACAAGCTCGTGATCAATGTATTCGTGCCGCTGAAGTGAGACCGATGAAAAAGCCTGCCAGCCTTTTGATGACCTCCCTTGTTACGTCCTTTGCCGCCGCACTGCTGGCAACGCCCGCGCTCGCCGACGATTTTCCGTCCGCGATTTCGGTGAGCGGCGAGGCCACCATCTCCGCCGCGCCTGATCTGGCGCAGATCGACGCCGGCGTCGCCAACGACGCCAAGTCTGCGAAGGAAGCTTCCGACGCCAACAACGCCGCGATGGGCAAGGTGCTGCTGGCGCTAAAGGGCGCAGGCATTGACGAGAAGGATTACCAGACCTCGCGGCTGTCGCTGCAGCCGCAATACGGCCAGAACAAATCCACCGGCGCCTCGCCGGTGGTCGGCTTCCGCGCCTCAAACCGCGTCACCGTGAAGATCCGCGACGTGACCAAGGTCGCCGCCATCATCGACACGCTGGTCGGCGCCGGCGCCAACGATATCGGCAACATCTCCTTCGAAGTGACGCAGGCCTCGAAATTGCTCGACGATGCCCGAGAGAAGGCTGTCGCAGACGCCCGCCGCAAAGCGGAGATCTACGCCAGGGCCACCGGCGTCACGCTGGGCGCGCCGCTCAGCGTGTCCGAAGGCGGCGCCCCGATGCCGCTGTTCAAGGGACGCATGGCCGCAGCACCCATGGCCGCGGGCGGCGCGGCCGTTGCGCCGGGCGAGGAAACGCTGGCGGTGACGGTGAATGTGAGCTGGGCGATCAAGGCGAAAGAGCAGTAGGGCAGGTGCCGCGACAGACTCCATGTCGTCCCGGCGAAGGTGTTAGCAGCGACGACGAAGCTAAATCTCCATCACCTGCCCCGGCTTCATCGCCACAAATCTTTCCTGCGGCACCTTCGCGGCATCGAGTGCCTCGACCAGCGCCTTCGCTGGCGCATCGATTGCCTCATCTGTCAGCTGAAACGTGCCGTGGTGATGCCCGAGTGCGGCCTGCGCGCCGCAATCCGCCAGCGCCTTCACCGCGTCTTCCGGGTTCATGTGCTGATCGCGCATGAACCAGCGCGGCTCGTAGGCGCCGATCGGGAGGATCGCCAGGCGTAACGGCCCGTGCTTCTCGGCGACGCGGCGGAAATGCCTGCCAT
The DNA here is from genome assembly GCF_055807555.1 of Bradyrhizobium sp. Ken64. Lineage (NCBI taxonomy): Bacteria > Pseudomonadati > Pseudomonadota > Alphaproteobacteria > Hyphomicrobiales > Nitrobacteraceae > Bradyrhizobium > Bradyrhizobium sp. Ken64. The sequence goes on from NZ_JBVVPA010000007.1 coordinate 15,594, forward strand.
CGCCATAGCCGGAATCGCAGACGACATAGACTTTCCCCGCAGGCGTCTCCAGCACGAAACTCGCCCACAGCGCCTTGTTGCGGTCGAACATGCCGCGCGCCGACCAGTGCCGGGTCGGCACCAGCGTCACGGCGATACCGCCGCCGAGCTCGACGCGATCGTGCCAGTCGAACGCGTCCACCTTGATCGTCGCATCGGTGCTGCGCATCGTGACGTCGTTGCCGAGCGGGGTCACCACACGCGGGGCAAAATTCTTGGCGAGTCGCGACAGCGTCGCCATGTCGAGATGATCGTAATGGCCGTGCGAGACCAGCACGATATCGATCTTCGGCAAATGATCGAAGGCGATGCCGGGATCGTTGTGCCGCTTCGGCCCGGCAAAGCTGACGGGCGAGACCCGCGTCGACCAGACCGGATCGACGAGAATGTTGAGGCCGCCGGTCTGGATCAGCCAGCTGGCGTGGCCGACGAACGAGAGCCGCACCTTGTCGCCGTCGACGCGGTCCGGCGGGGTGTCTGCATGGGGGCTCGGCGCCCAATCCGGCCAGCTCGCGCGCTGCCGCTTGCCGCCAAATTGCCAGCGCAGGACCTCACGAAGCGATTTCGGCGGCACGCCGTCCGGATCGAAGAAGTTCAGGCCGTCGAAATGGTCGGAGACCGGGCCGTCATAGGTTTTCATGCGGGACATCCAAAGGGAGGGCACGCCGACCAATGCGCCGGCACCGGCGAGCAGTCCGAACAGGCGGCGGCGGGTGATCGGCACGGATCTGGCTTCAGGAATGGTCGGGACGGTAAGGCATCACCGCTATATGGGCGGGGTCCGCGGAAAAGGAACCCGCCGCCGGAAAGTTCATCTTTTCAAGGCTTTGCCTTCCAAAGCCGCCCCAGCCATCCTAACTTTCCTTGACTTTCGGGCGGCAGCGGCGTTTAACCCGGCCACTTTCTCGGAAAGGCTTTCTTTTCGACCCGCCCACTGGCCCCAGAGGCCAGAGGCCAACGCCCGACAGCGCGATGCGCCCTCGGGCGTAAAGGTGTTTGGAAGATCGCTTCGCGAAGGTGTCATCCCCCGCGAAGGCGGGGGATCCAGTATTCCAGAGGCAGCTCGGCTTGAGCCGACGCGCCGCGGCGTACTGGATGCCCCGGTCAAGCCGGGGCATGACGACGGTGAATACGGCAACCCTGCTTAGGCAGGACAAGGGACAACGGCATTGTTCGACAATCTGTCGGAACGGCTTGGCGGCATTCTCGATCGTCTGACGGGGCGCGGTGCGCTGACCGAAAAGGACGTCGACGCCGCGATGCGCGAGGTGCGCCGTGCGCTGCTGGAAGCCGACGTCGCGTTAGAGGTGGTGCGCAGCTTCACCGAGCGGGTCCGCGAGCAGGCCATCGGCGCCACCGTCGTCAAGTCGGTGACGCCAGGCCAGATGGTGGTCAAGATCGTCCATGACGAGCTGATCAACACGCTCGGCGCCGAAAGCCAGACCATCGACATCAATTCCGTGCCGCCGGTGCCGATCATGATGGTCGGCCTGCAAGGCTCCGGCAAAACCACCACCACCGCAAAGCTTGCCCGTCGCATGGTCCAGCGCGACAAGCGCAAGGTGCTGATGGCCTCGCTCGACATCTACCGTCCCGCGGCGATGGAGCAGCTGGCCGTCCTGGGCCGCGACCTCGACATTCCGACACTGCCGATCGTCGCCGGCCAGCAGCCGGCCCAAATCGCGAAACGCGCGCTGGAGGCCGGCAAGCTCGGCGGCTACGACGTCGTGCTGCTCGACACCGCCGGCCGCACCACGCTCGACGAGGAGATGATGGCGGAAGCGGCGGCCATCAAAGCCGCCGCCAATCCGCATGAAGTGCTGCTGGTGGCAGACAGCCTCACCGGCCAGGACGCCGTCAATCTCGCCCGCGCCTTCGACGAGCGCGTCGGCCTCACCGGCATCGTGCTGACCCGAGTCGACGGCGACGGCCGCGGCGGCGCCGCGCTGTCGATGCGCGCGGTGACCGGCAAGCCGATCAAACTGCTCGGCACCGGCGAAAAGACCGATGCGCTGGAGGATTTCCATCCCGACCGAATTGCGGGGCGCATCCTCGGCATGGGCGACGTGGTGTCGCTGGTCGAACGCGCGGCCGCCAACATCGACGCCGAAAAGGCCGCGCGCACCGCCGAGCGGATGCGCAAGGGTCAGTTCGACCTCAACGACATGCGCGAGCAGCTGTCGCAGATGGCCAACATGGGCGGCATCAGCGGGCTGATGGGCATGATGCCCGGCATCGCCAAGATGAAGAACCAGATCGCGGCCGCCGGCATCGACGACAAGATCTTGAAGCGTCAGGTCGCGGTGATCGATTCCATGACGCGCGACGAGCGCCGTCATCCCGATCTGCTCAAGGCCAGCCGCAAGAAGCGCATCGCCGCGGGTTCCGGCCAGAGCGTCGAGCAGGTCAACAAGCTGCTCAAGATGCACCGGAACATGGCCGACATGATGAAGGCCATGGGCTCCGGCAAGCGCGGTCCGCTCGCCGGCATCGCGCAGGCGATGGGCTTTGGCGGTGGCATGAAGCCGCCGTCGCCGGAAGAGATGAAGGCGCTGCAGGAGAAGATGCAGGGTGGCGGCGGACAAGGTCTGCCCAACCTGCCGAAGGATTTGCCTCCCGGGCTGCGCCAGGGTCTGCCGAACGTTCCGGGCCTGACCGGACTGAGCGGCAAGCCGATGCTGCCGGGCCTCGGCGGTTTCCCCGGCAAGAAGAAATGAGGAATTCGTCGCGGGAGATCGCAACGGTCTCGCGCAACGCGGAATACCAATCAACCGAACAAAACGTACTTTGAAGGAGAACTTACATGTCCGTCGTTATCCGTCTCGCCCGTGCTGGCACCAAGAAGCGCCCCGTCTATCACGTCGTCGTCGCCGATTCGCGCTTTCCCCGCGATGGCCGCTTCATCGAGCGTCTCGGCTATTTCAACCCGCTGCTGCCGAAGGACAACGAGACCCGACTGAAGCTCGACATGGACAAGGTGAAGGCCTGGCTCGCCAAGGGCGCGCAGCCGTCGGACCGTGTGTCCCGCTTCCTCGACGCCGCCGGCGTCAAGAAGCGCGAAGTGCGCAACAACCCGGAAAAGGCCGTGCCGCGCAAAGAGCGCAAGGCGCAGGCCGAAGCCGCCGCGAAGGGTTAAGGCGCTTCGATGGCCGGGCCTTCATGCTTCGAGACGCACGGTCTGTGCCGTGCTCCTCAGCATGAGGGTCTATCTCCTCATCCTGAGGAGCCGCGAAGCGGCGTCTCGAAGGACGAGGCCAGCTGATGTCTCAGCTCGTTTGCGTCGCGCGGATCGGCGCCCCGCATGGCGTGCGCGGCGCGGTCAAACTGTGGACCTTCACCGAAGATCCATTTGCCGTGCGGAGCTACGGCCTGCTCTCGTCCAAGGACGGCAAGCGCCGGTTCGAGGTCGCAACGGCGCGCGCGGCCAAGGATCATCTGGTTGCAACGTTCAAGGGCGTAACGACCCGCGATGAGGCCGAGCGCCTCAACGGCATCGAGCTCTACGTCGCGCGCGAAAAGCTGCCCGCGACGGACGAGGGCGAATATTACCACACCGATCTGATCGGGCTCGCAGCCGTCACCACGGCGGGCGATGCGCTCGGCCGCGTGCTCGCGATCCACAATTTCGGCGCCGGCGACATCATCGAGATCGCGCCGCCCCAAGGCACCACGATGCTGCTGCCGTTCACGGACGCGGTGGTGCCGGAGGTCGATCTCACGGGCGGCCGCGTCGTGATCGCGCTGCCCGAGGAGATCGAGGGCGAGGATCCCTCCCCGGGTCGTCCCGGCCTAGTGCGCAACTTGCGCACGGGGGGCCGGGACCCATAACCACAGGCCAGAATTTTTGGCTAAGCTGATCGCTCCAGCCGCCGCAAAACGAAGTGCGGTGGTTATGGGTCCCGGATCTGCGCTCCGCTTGTCCGGGACGACAATAACTGAGACCCGATGACGACTTCCTCACCCTGGCGCGCGACGGTGCTGACGCTGTTTCCGGAGATGTTTCCGGGGCCGCTGGGCGTGAGCCTGGCCGGCCGGGCGTTGGCTGGCGGGCTCTGGGAGCTTGAGGCGCGGGACATCCGGACCTCGGCCACCGACCGCCACCGCAGCGTCGACGACACCCCGGCCGGCGGTGGGCCGGGCATGGTGCTTCGGGCCGATGTTCTGGCGGCGGCCATCGACGCCGCCGGGATCGGCCCGGACCGGCCGAAACTGCTGATGAGCCCGAGGGGGCGGCCATTGACCCAGGCTCGGGTCATGGAGCTGGCGAAAGGCCCCGGCCCCCTGATCGTCTGCGGGCGGTTCGAGGGGGTGGACCAGCGCGTGATCGACGGGCGGGGCCTGGAGGAGGTCTCGATCGGGGATTACGTGCTCTCCGGCGGCGAAATCGCGGCCCTGGCCCTGATCGACGCCTGCGTTCGCCTGCTGCCGGGCGTGATGGGCAAGGAAGCCTCGGGAACCGAGGAAAGCTTTTCGGACGGCCTGCTCGAGTACCCCCAATACACGCGGCCGCAGCTGTTCGAGGGAGCCCCGATCCCGGAGATCCTGACCTCCGGCGACCATGCCAAAGTCGCCAGCTGGCGACGGGCGGAATCCGAGGCCCTGACGGCGGCCCGGCGACCGGATTTGTGGGCCCAGATCCCGAGCAAAGTCCCGAATCGGGCCGGACGCCAAAAAACGCCAAAAAACAAGACAGACGGGTGACAAACGCTCCGGCTTGCCTTATAGCAGCGGCCACATCCGCAATGGCTGGATAAACGAATTTCGCGCAGCCCCCGTTTTCCAAGGCTGGGCGCGCCGATGGAGATTTACCCATGAACCTGATCCAACAGCTCGAAAAAGAGCAATTCGACAAGCTCTCCGCCAGCAAGGAGATTCCGGAATTCGGTCCCGGCGATACCGTGATCGTCAACGTGAAGGTCGTCGAAGGCGACCGCACCCGCGTGCAGGCCTATGAAGGCGTTTGCATCGGCCGTTCCGGCGGCGGTCTCAACGAGAGCTTCACGGTGCGCAAGATTTCGTACGGCGAAGGCGTGGAGCGCGTGTTCCCGGTGATGTCGCCGATGATCGACTCGATCAAGGTGGTGCGCCGCGGCAAGGTGCGTCGCGCCAAGCTCTATTATCTCCGCAACCTTCGCGGCAAGTCGGCCCGCATCGTCGAGAAGAAGCAGGACCGCCCGGCTGCTGCCGTCAACGAGTAAGCTCCGCTTACAGGCGAGTTATCGAGAGCGCGGGGCCAAACCCCGCGCTTTTTTGTTGGCTGTTCGCATGTCTCGACCCTCATCCTGAGGAGCGCGGAACGCGCGTCTCGAAGAATGCAGGCCCGCCTGTGGCCTCGCCCTTCGAGACGCGCGCTGAGGCGCGCTCCTCAGGGTGAGGGGCATGTCTTGCGCGAGCCTTGAAAGCCCTCGCGATTCCGGTTCGGCCTGCTATATATTCTTGGAATGTTTCCAGATTTGACCAGCCTCTCGCCCGTCAAGCGCGTCGTCATCGACGATCGCTCGCGGCTGCCCGGCCGGTTCTTCGGACGCTTCGCGACCTCGGCAACGTCAGAGCTTACGCGCGCAGCCTAAAAGCTGCGCTGACGATTTGGTTGCCCCCGCGCGCCAGCCGCGCAACCCGCTCTACACAACATTCCTGGAGCTGACGCTCATGTCCAAGCCGACCACATTGTACGACAAGATCTGGAACGACCATCTGGTGCACGAAGCCGAGGACGGCACCTGCCTGCTCTATATCGATCGCCATCTGGTGCACGAGGTCACTTCACCGCAGGCGTTCGAAGGCCTGCGCGCCACCGGCCGCAAGGTCCATGCGCCGGAGAAGACGCTGGCCGTGGTCGATCACAACGTGCCGACCACCGACCGCACCAAGCCGAACCCCGATCCTGAAAGCATCGAGCAGATCAAGGCACTGGCCGATAACGCCAGGGAATTCGGCATCGAATATTACGACGAGTTCGACAAGCGTCAGGGCGTCGTCCACGTCATCGGCCCCGAGCAGGGCTTCACGCTGCCCGGCACCACCATCGTCTGCGGTGACAGCCACACCTCGACGCATGGTGCGTTCGGCGCGCTCGCGCACGGCATCGGCACGTCGGAAGTCGAACATGTGCTGGCGACGCAGACGCTGATCCAGAAGAAGGCGAAGAACATGCGCGTCACCGTGGACGGCAAATTGCCTGACGGCGTGACGGGCAAGGACATCATCCTCGCCATCATCGGCGAGATCGGCACCGCTGGCGGCACCGGCTACGTGCTCGAATACGCCGGCGACGCGATCCGCGCGCTCAGCATGGAAGGCCGCATGACGGTCTGCAACATGTCGATCGAAGGTGGCGCGCGCGCCGGCCTGGTCGCGCCGGACCAGAAGGCGTTCGACTTCCTGCGCGATCGTCCGAAGGCGCCGAAGGGCGCGGATTGGGACGCGGCGATGCGTTACTGGGAGAAGTTGCGCTCGGACGAAGGCGCGCATTTCGACCACGAGCTGCGGCTCGATGCAGCGAAGCTGCCGCCGATCGTGACCTGGGGCACTTCGCCTGAGGACGTCATCTCGGTCACCGGCAGCGTACCCGATCCCGACACGATTGCGGACGAGGCCAAGCGTCTCTCCAAGCACCGTGCCTTGAAGTACATGGGCCTGACCGCGGGGACGAAGATCACCGACATCAAGCTCGACCGCATCTTCATCGGCTCCTGCACCAACGGCCGGATCGAGGATCTGCGCGCCGCCGCCAAGATCGCGGAAGGCAAGCAGGTCGCAGGCGGCGTCAACGCCATGGTCGTGCCGGGCTCCGGCCTCGTGAAGGAGCAGGCCGAGGCTGAAGGTCTGGACAAGATCTTCATCAAGGCCGGCTTCGAATGGCGCGAGCCCGGTTGCTCGATGTGCCTCGCGATGAACCCCGACAAGCTGGCGCCGGAAGAGCGTTGCGCCTCGACCTCGAACCGCAATTTCGAGGGCCGCCAGGGTTTCAAGGGCCGCACCCATCTGGTGTCGCCGGCGATGGCCGCAGCCGCGGCGATCGCGGGTCACTTCGTCGACATCAGGGAGTGGCGGTAAGCCGCTCGCTTTAATTTGAGCGATCGCGGCAAACCGCCGTTAATCGGCAGCGCCGACACTGCGTCCTCGCGAGGGTTTCGCGAGGACACGAGCTCATGGCCAGCAAGCCTGAATATGTCGATCTGATCAGCGCGGCGACGCCCCAGCATCGGCGGCGCGCCGCGCCGCTGCGCATGGTCGCCAAGCCCGAGGTCGAGGAGACCTCGAAGCTCAGCCGCTGGCCGCCGGCGATGTTCAAGCAGTGGAAGATCGAGAACCTGACGCGATGGACGTCGGCGACGTGGAAACTGAAGGACTGGCTTTAACCGACGTTCTCCGTCATGGCCGGGCTCGTCCCGGCCATCCACGTTCTTCGACTTGCACAGAAAGATCGTGGATGCCCGGGACAAGCCCGGGCATGACGACACAACTCACATCCATCACCAATAGCGGTACGGATGGTGCCAGCGATGCCAGCGGCAGACGCGGCGCGGGCCGTAATAGGTCCAGATGACCCGGCAGCGGCGCGGATGGTGGTAATAGGGATAGTAGCCGCCATAGTAGCGCCGGTGGAAATGGCGATGGCCGTAATAGGCGGGGCGATAGCCGCCATAGCGGTGATAGCCGCCGTAGTGATGAATTCCGCCGTAGCGATAGCCGCCGCCATGAAAGGCGGGCGCGGCGCGGAAGCCGCCAGCGTGGAAACCACCGCCGCGGAAGCCACCGATATGTCCTCCGCCACCGTGAAAGCCGCCTCCACCGTGGAAACCGCCGCCGCCATGGAAGCCGCCGCCGCCATGCCCACCGCCGCCGTGGCGAACCTGGATCATGTCGTCACTTGCGGCCTTCGCCGCAGGCAACGCGGTCGGATTGATTGGAGTCATTGCTTCAGCAGGACGCGTCGTTCCGGCCGACAGCATCAGCGTCGCGGCGGCCGCAATCCCGAGCAAGCGCATCGGGCTTGCCCTGAGACCCAATATTCTCAGCATGGACTTCTCCCTGAATCTGGACAGCAGAGTTGCGACGCTCGTTCGCGTCGCGCGTCAGCGCTGTTCATTGACGGCCGCTCCCAAGATTAAATTAGGGACAGCGACGTGAATGCCTCATGAATGAACGACGTGCCCGGCGTCGCGCTACGACGTCACCACCACGGCCCGAAGCCGAGCACGAAGGGTGCGGGCATGCCGTAAGGATAAGGACGGTAGTAGACAGGCCGCGCATAGTAATGCGGATCAGGACGCGGGGCGTATCGCACGACGTCGGACCGCACATGTCGGCGGGCGTCGAACACCGCGCGCCCGGCCGACGCATCGGGCAGCTTCGTCACCCTGTGCGCAGCGGACGCGTGAGGCAGGCCTGCGGCAAGCCCGACGGCAACCGCTAATGCGAACCATTTCGTCATGACGACCTCTGCCTGCAACACGGCGCTTCATCGGCGCGCGATGGCATCGCGCTCGTATCAGCCCCGGCGCCAGTAGCAGCTCATATGCGGCACGATCACCGTGCCGCTGGGGCGATATTCCTGCACATAGGTGGCGTTGCACTCGCGGACCGCATCGGGACCGGGATTGTAGCGAGGATAGACGCCATCCGGAATGTAATAGGGCGTGACGCGCAGGCGCGCCGGGGGCCGCTTGCGCGGCGGCGGCAGATCGTCTCGTGAGGCCGCCTGGGCGAGCCTGATCCCGGAAGCCGCGGTCTGGGCCGCCGCGCCAACGCAAAACTGCGAAAACAACCCCATGCACAGTAGCGTCAGCGCTGTTTTCGCTCGCATTTTCCCGCCCATTTGAACGTCCACTTCGAGGCCCCAAGCTCCCCGTTTTGACGGCGCCCGTCAACCTCGCCGCGCTTATAAAGCCGGATGCATCGCCGCGAAACCCACGCTATGAGAAGCCCATGTGGACGGAATTGAAAGCGCCCTCGCTGGCCGAGATGGAAGCGATGGCGCATGAAGTGTTCGAACGCCTGCCGGCGGAGTTTCGTAGGCTGTGCGAGGGCGTGATCATCCGCGTCGACGACTTCCCGACCGAGGAAGTCCTGGACGAGATGGCATGCGAGAGCGAGTTCGACCTGCTCGGCCTGTTCCAGGGCGTCGGCCTGCCGCAGCAGAGTTTTGCCGACGTGGCACGACTGCCCAACATGGTGTGGCTCTACCGCCGGCCGATCCTGGATTACTGGGCCGAGCACGACGAAAGCCTCGGCCATATCGTCCGCCACGTCCTGATCCACGAGATCGGCCATCATTTCGGCCTCTCGGACGACGATATGACCGCGATCGAGGCCCAAGAGCCCGGTTAGGCAGACGAGACCTGCCGAATTCGGCCTAGGATTTCCGCCCCGATCGCGATAAATACCGGTTCCCTAGACCACCCCGGGAAAGCGCAACCATGGACAAGTTCACCACGCTGGAAGGCGTCGCGGCGCCGCTGAAGATCATCAATGTCGACACCGACATGATCATTCCGAAGCAGTACCTCAAGACCATCAAGCGCACCGGCCTTGGCAAGGGGCTCTTCTCCGAGCAGCGCTACAAGGACGACGGCAGCGAGAATCCGGATTTCGTCCTCAACCAGCCCGCCTATCGCAATGCGAAGGTGCTGGTCGCCGGCGACAATTTCGGCTGCGGCTCGAGCCGCGAGCACGCGCCCTGGGCGCTGCTCGACTTCGGCATCCGCTGCGTGATCTCGACCTCGTTCGGCGACATCTTCTACAACAACTGCTTCAAGAACGGCATCCTGCCGATCCGCGTTGCCCAGGAAGACCTCGACAAGCTGTTCGACGACGCCGAGCGCGGCGCCAACGCGACGCTGACGATCGACCTGCCGAACCAGGAGATCCGCGGTCCCGACGGCGGCAAGGTCAAGTTCGAGATCGACCCGTTCCGCAAGCACTGCCTGATCAACGGCCTCGACGACATCGGCCTGACGATGGAGAAGAAGGCCTCGATCGACACCTATGAGGACAAGCTCAAGCGCGAACGTGCCTGGGCCTGATCTCAAGTTTTTATTCGAGCCCCGGTGCTACAAGCGCCGGGGCTTTTTCTTTGTCCTGATTATCCCATATCTCTCGAGCATGATCTTGTCGGAAAACCGCTGCACACTTTTCCGGATCATGCTCTAAGCTCCGCGCATGCTGCCTGACGTCGTCACCTTCTGGCACGGCCCGATGGACGCCCTGCGCCAGACCTGTCTGCGCTCGCAGCTGGCTGCCGGCCACAAGGTCACGGTCTACAGTTTTGACACCATTCCGGGCCTGCCCGCCGGCGTCGGCAACGCGGACGCCGAGGCGATCCTGCCGCATGCGTTCTCCGAGCGATTGCGGCCGCCGCAGCCGGACGGCAGCTGGCGCGACTGGACCACGCTTCAGTTCAGCGACTTCTTCCGCATGAAGCTGATGGCGAAGGGCCTCGGCCTCTGGCTCGACGCCGACGTGCTGCTGCTCAGGCCCGTCGAAATCGATCCGGTAAAACCCTACTTCGCGTGGGAGCGGCCGCGCCAGCTCGGCAACTCCGTGATTTACCTTCCGCCCGGGCATGGCATCGTTGCCGCCTTCGAAGAGCTGATGGAGCAGGAGGAGCTGACGCCGAACTGGCTGTCGCTGCGCCATCGCGTCACGTTCGCGATGCGCCGCCTGCGCGGCGGCTCGAACCGCCTCTCCGACATCCGCGTCGCGATCTTCGGGCCGGCGGCGCTCACCGCGCTCGCGCGCCGCACAGGCGCGCTGCACTGCGCCTTGCCGAAGCAATCGTTCTACGCCGTGCATGCCGAGCCAAAACTGTTCTTCGATCCCTCGAGCTATCTCGGCTTCGTCACCGACCGCGAGATCATCGGCCTGCACATCTCGCCCAAGGGCCGCGGCGGCGAGAAACCGATCCCGGGCAGCCTGTATGCGTGGGCGGCGGAGCGGTTCGCGTAATTTTCTCCGCTGTGCGGCGCACTCGTGCCCCGGACGCAGCGCAGCGCGAAGCGGTGCGTTGCTGAGCCGGGGCCCAGCATGCGGCGAGATGGGTCCCGGCTCTGCGCAGCAGCGTTTCACGCTGCAGCGCGTCCGGGACACAGGATTCCAATTTGATCCAGCGCAACGCGGACCTGCACCATTGTGCCTAATCTCGCTCCAATTCCGCCGTTCGAATGGAGCTTCGCATGAGCACCGCAACCAGGCCTTATCCCATTGTCCAGGACCTCATCGAGTCCTTTGCAAGCTGGCTGAAGCATCGCCGCGAGCTGAACGAGATCCGGCAGCTCGACCGGGCTGATTTCGATCGGATCGCACAAGATCTGCGGATCGCGCCTGACGATCTGGAGGAGTTGGTCCGCCACGGCAAGCACTCCGCCGACGAGCTGCCGAAGATGCTGGAGCAGCTCGGCATCAGCGCCGAAGGGCTCGGCCGCGCGCATCCGCTGCTGCTGCGCGACATGGAGCGGGTGTGCGCTCTTTGCAGCCACAAGGGCCAGTGCGATCGCGAGCTGGCCGACGGAACCGCCGCGGAGAACTATCACGGCTTCTGCGCCAATGCCTCGACACTGGAGTCGCTCGACCGCGCGGATCACGCGCGTCGCTAACGGGAGCGGATTTCTGCGACAGCGGACGAACGGATAGCGGTCGCTCTCCTCGGACACCAGCCGTTCCTACTCGCGTTCGACTGCCGGCCTTGCAAATCCCGTAGCAGACCGTCAACGCGGTCCGCGCGAAAATCAGGCACTAGCGGCCATCGCGGCGGCTTCCGCTGCGGCGCGTTGCATGCTGGTCGACATCTCGTTGGTCACCGTGCTTTGCTCCTCGATCGCGGCGGCCGTCGACGTCACATATTCGCTGACGTTGCTGATGGCCGTCTTGATCGAAGCCAGGGCGGTGACGACGTCTCCCGAGATGCCGTTGAGGCTACCGATCTCCGCGCCGATCTTGTCGGTGGCCTGCTTGGCCTGGTTCGCGAGGCTCTTGACCTCCGAGGCCACCACCGCGAAGCCGCGGCCGGCTTCGCCGGCGCGGGCGGATTCGATGGTGGCGTTGAGCGCCAGCAGATTGATCTGCCCGGTGATGTTGTTGATGAGCTCGACGATCCCGCTCATCGCCAGCGCCGCTTCCGTGAGGCGCTGGGCCTGGGCGTCGGCGGCGGCGACCTGATCGACTGCACTCATCGCGGTATCGCGGGATTTGGTCATGGCCTCGGAGATCTCCCGCACCGAGGCATTCAATTCCTCCGAACCGGCGGCGACCGATTCCATCATGCCGCGGACGCGCTCGTTGCCCATGCGGACCAGCACCTGCTTCGTGACGTCGGTCGCATATTTCACGACCTTGAACGGCTTGCCGTTGAGATCCATGATCGGGTTATAGGAGGCTTGGATGTAGACCTCCTTGCCGCCCTTGCCGATGCGCTTGTATTCGGCCGCCTGATACTGGCCGCGGTTGAGGGCCGCCCAGAACTCGCGATAGCCATTGCCATCGCGCTCCGACGGCTCGACGAACATGCTGTGGTGCTTGCCCTTGATCTCCGCCAGCGAATAGCCGAGCGCGCCGAGGAAATTGGCGTTGGCGGTCATGATCGTGCCGTCCATGTTGAACTCGATCACCGCTTGCGCCTTGTCGATCGCCGCGATCTGACCGGCGAGATCGGCGGTCTTCAGCTTCTCCGCCGTGACGTCGGTGGCGAACTTGACGACGCCGAACGGCTTGCCGTTCTCGTCGAGCAATGGATTGTAGGAGGCGAGGATCCAGACCTCGCGCCCCCCCTTGCCGATCCGCTTGTATTCGCCGGACTGGTATTCGCCGCGGTTGAGCTTGGCCCAGAGTTCGCGATAGGCAGAGCCGTCGTGCTCGCTCTGGGGCACGAACAGGCGGTGATGCTTGCCCTCGATCTCGGCGAGCGAATAGCCGAGCGCCTTGCAGAAATTCTCGTTCGCCGTGACGATGGTGCCATCGAGCTTGAACTCGATCACGGCCTGCGCACGGCTGATGGCGGCGATCTTCGACGCGTCCGCCATGCTGCGGATCTTCTTCGCGGTGATGTCGGTCGCAATCTTGGCAACCATCACCGTCTTGCCGTTGCCGTCGAGCACCGGATTGTAGGACGCTTCGATCCAGACCTCGCGGCCGCCTTTCGCGATTCGCTTGAACTCGCGCGCCTGATACTCGCCGCGGTTCAACGCGCCCCAGAACGCCTTGTACTCGGCGCCGTCGCGCTGGTCGGCGGAAACGAACATGGAATGATGTTTGCCCTGGATTTCATCGAGCCGATAGCCGAGGGCGTCGAGAAAATTCTTGTTAGCCGTGATGATGGTCCCGTCAAGATTGAATTCGATCATGGCCTGCGAACGGCCGATTGCTTCAATCTGAGATTGTGCATCGATGCGGGATTTACGACCGAACATTTCATCGCTCCGAAATTGATGCTTCGTCGGCAGCGCATGTGCTTCCAAACGGTTTAAGCATTCATGGTCTTGCTCGGGATTTCGTAGGGACCAGCTGTTCGTCCGATACGCGACCCTGCGCATGAAGCAGATAAACGAATCGAATTATCAGAGTATTTGTCCGATCGAAGACACGGTGGCCGGATTCTGCCAGCTCGACCGGCCGGGCAGAGTCGCATCGAGCTTTGCGGACGCCTCAGAGAGGCCAGTGGCCCTGAACTGCGAACGCCGGCCCGAGATCGTTATCGGTATTCGGCAAAGCGGCCGGCATTATTCGCTCTCACCCCGGCTTACGGTGATCCATGAGCACAAGAAAAACGTTCAGACATTTGCGTCGGGTGTCCAGACATTTTGTCGCAGCGGCACAACTTCGCATGCAGGTTCACGCTCCGGCTAGTGTCAACCACTCCCGCGGCGTCATGCCATGCAATTTCCAATTGGTAGCGCCGGAATGGCGATCCAGTAGTTTGAGCCTTTGAGGATTCTGATTTGGGCGGCGTCTCTTATCTCGACCGATATCCTTTGCTTCAATCCTGCGATAGCGAGTTCGCGCGCGACCGCCTGTTCGCCGAATATGGCGCCGACCGCTTCGACAGGCACGGCCGCGAGTTCGGTATCCAGGCCAATTTCGCTCGTTTGCAATCGACCGGCCTCGCGTTCTGCAGCTACGACGGCGCGGCGTCGCTCTCCTTTCCCGAATCGCAAGTTCTCCGCCAGATGTTTTCCATCCAGGGGGCTGCGAGCTTCAGGACCAATGGGAGCAGCGAGTCCATTGGCGCCTTTAGTCCGATCATCTCCGGAGACGCCAGGCTGGATCTGGAGTTTGCGCCCGGCTATCGCCAATTGGTGCTGAGGATCGATGCCGGCGCACTCGAGCGGTTGCTGAAGACAATCCTGGGCGATGATAGCGACATGAAGCTGCGCTTCGTCCCTGGCGAAGCTGATCCGGCGGTGATGACTTATGTTCGTCAGGACGTCTTCAGATTCGCGGAGGAGTTGGACAGGTTCGGACAGGATTACTCGCCCATAGCCATCGGCGAACTTGAGCGGGCGTTGATGGTGCGGATCCTTCTGGCGCACCGGCACAATTTCACCGATCGGCTTCAGGGCCCGGCGCCGGGCGCCAACCGGTCCGTCATCGACATCGTCGAATCCTACATTGAGGCTCATTGGGACAAACCAATCGACCTGGAGAAGATTGCCGCAATCGCCAACGTCAGTGTGCGGACGATTTATCGGGAATTCTCCGTGACGGGGCGGGGATCTCCGGGCCAGTGCGCGCGGCGCATCAGGCTTCAGCGCGCGACGGAACTCTTGCGACATCCCGATGAGCAGACCAGCGTCGTTGCCGTCGCGTTCAAATGTGGCTTCCAAAATCTTGGGCGCTTTGCATCGGAATATCGGCGAGCGGTCGGCGAGCTGCCATCCGAAACCTTGAAGAATGCGAGACGGAGACAGTGACGCGACGACGCAATTCCTGAATTCGCAGCAAAGCGCCGTCGAAAGCGGCGAGTCCTCAGCCCCTGCCCATCGCCGCAATCGCGTCCGCGATCTCGATCGTGCGCCGCGCCATGTCGGCGTGCAGGCGCTCCACCATGGCGCCGTCGAGACGGATCGCGCCGCGCGAGACGTTCTCCGGCAGCTCGAACGCCGCGATGATCTTTCGGGCGCGCGCGACTTCCTCTTCGGGCGGAGTGAAGATCGCGTTGCAGGCTTCGATCTGCGAGGGGTGAATCAGTGTCTTGCCGTCGAAACCGAGATCGCGGCCTTGCGCGCATTCGGTGGCGAAACCGTCGGAATTGGCGATGTCGCTGTAGGGGCCGTCGAGAATTTCGAGGCCATGGGCACGCGTCGCCAGGATGCAATGGGTGATCATTGGGATCATCGCGGCGCGGCCCGGCAGCATCTTGATGCGCGTCTCGCGCGAGATGTCGTTCGGGCCGAACACGAAGCCTGACAGGCGCCGCGCTGGATCGCGCCCCGCGGCCGCCAGCTCTTCGGCATGCAGCACAGCGCGTGCGGTCTCGATCATGGCCCAGACTTTTACGGTCGGCGCCGCGCCGAGCTCGGCGAGGCGGCGGCCGATCGTTTCGAGGTCCTCGACGCTTGAAACCTTTGGAACCAGGATTCCGTCGGGCGAGGCCTTCGCCGCCATCGCGACGTCGTCGGCCCACCAGGGCGTGTCGAGGCCGTTGGTCCGGATCAGGATCTCGCGCTTGCCGAACCCTTTGGCCGTGATCGCGGCGGCGATGCCGTCGCGCGCCACCGCCTTGGCATCGGGCGCGACCGAGTCTTCAAGATCGAGGATCAGACCGTCGGCGGCGAGATTACGCGCCTTTTCCAGCGCGCGGGGGTTGGAGCCGGGCATGAACAGATGGCTGCGGCGCGGGCGGGTCATGCAAGCGTTCCTTCCGTTTCCTCGTCTCACTTCCGACCGAAGCCGATAGCATCTGGCCTGCCTATTCGAAAGGCTTGTTCGTCCCAGCGGTATATGATTAGGCATAGGCCATGAACACATTCCCAGAGCATTTGCTGGAAGGTTACAAGGCCTTCGCCACCCAGCGGCTGCCGACCGAGCAGACCCGCTACCGCGAGCTGTCGGTGAAGGGGCAGTTCCCTGAAGTCATGGTGATCGGCTGCTGCGATAGCCGCGTCTCGCCCGAAGTGATCTTCGACGTCGGGCCGGGCGAACTCTTCGTGGTCCGCAACATCGCCAATCTGGTGCCGGTGTATCAGCCCGACGGCAACGCGCATGGCGTCTCGGCGGCGCTGGAATATGCCGTGACGGTGCTGAAGGTGAAGCACATCGTGGTGCTCGGGCACGCCCAGTGCGGCGGCATCCGCGCTTTCGTCGACAAGATCGAGCCGCTCACGCCCGGCGACTTCATCGGCAGATGGATGCAGATGTTCATCAAGCCGGGCGAGGTGGTGGAGCAGCGCGACCACGAGACCATGGCGCAATTCGTCGAGCGCATCGAAAAGGCCGCGGTGTTCCGCAGCCTGGAAAACCTGATGACCTTCCCCTTCGTGCAGAAGGCGGTCGATTCCGGCCAGATGCAGACCCACGGCGCATATTTCGGCGTCGCGGAGGGATCGCTGTTCGTGCTGGACAAGGCGGCGAAGGAATTCAGGAACGCGCGAAGCGTGGCGTAAGCCTGCCTCGGCTCGGCTTGAATTCGTAGAGTGGGCAAAGCGTAGCGTGCCCACCGCTTCTATCGCGATCGTGGAGAGATGGTGGGCACGGCGCTCCGCGCCTTTGCCCACCCTACGGCAGGGGAGTTACGCCGCCTTCTTCTTCGCGCTGATCAGCTTGCGGTTGATCAGGACTTCAGCGATCTGGATCGCGTTGAGCGCGGCGCCCTTGCGTAGATTGTCCGATACGCACCACAGCACGAGGCCGTTCTCCACCGTCGCGTCCTCGCGGATGCGGCTGATATAGGTAGCGTCCTCGCCGGCGGCTTCATACGGCGTGGCGTAACCGCCGGGCTCATGCTTGTCGATGACGAGGCAGCCCGGCGCCTTGCGCAGGATGTCGCGCGCTTCGTCCGCGCTGATCGGGTTCTCGAACTCGATGTTGACGGCCTCGGAATGGCCGACGAAAACAGGCACGCGCACGCAGGTCGCGGAGAGCTTGATCTTGGGATCAAGAATCTTCTTGGTCTCCGCCATCATCTTCCACTCTTCCTTGGTGTAGCCGTCCTCCATGAAAACGTCGATCTGGGGGATGACGTTGAAGGCGATGCGCGCGGGAAACTTCTTATTGACCAGCTCCTGGTTGGTGTAGACGGCCTTGGTCTGCGAGAACAGTTCGTCCATCGCATCCTTGCCGGCGCCCGACACCGATTGATAGGTCGAGACCACGACGCGCTTGATCGTCGCCTTGTCGTGCAGCGGCTTCAGCGCGACCACGAGCTGCGCAGTCGAGCAGTTCGGATTGGCGATGATGTTCTTCTTCTTGAAGCCCGCGGTCGCGTCCGCATTCACTTCCGGCACGATCAACGGCACGTCCGGATCCATGCGCCAGGCCGAGGAATTGTCGATCACGACGGTGCCGGCGGCGCCGATCTTCGGCGACCATTCCTTCGACACCTCGCCGCCCGCCGACATCAGGCAGATGTCGACGTCGGAGAAATCGTAATGCTCGAGCGCTTTGACCTTCAGGGTGCGGTCGCCGTAGGAGACCTCGACGCCCATGCTGCGGCGTGAGGCCAGGGCCACCACCTCGTCCGCGGGGAATTTGCGCTCATCCAAAATGTTGAGCATTTCCCGTCCGACATTGCCGGTCGCGCCGACGACTGCGACTTTGTAACCCATCGTTCACTCTCCGACGAAAAAGCTCTTTCCTGAAGCTGAGGCTTAAACAGGAAGAGCAGCGCTTCTATGCGAGAACCGGCCTCAAGACAACGTTGGACCATGCCTTAGGGACGTGGATGCAGTCGCCCGAGGCCAGCACGGCCGCAAACCCCACCCAGATCCATCTGGCGCTTGCAGCCTTCGCCGACGAGGTCGTCGGCACGCTGGCGCGCCTGTTCGCCTATGTGGGGGTTTTGGTGCTGTTTGCCATCCTCGGCCTTGCGGCACTCGGCCAGCTGCCAAACTTGCGCGACGATGAACCGGTGCTGAAGCCGGGTTGGAGCGTGGCCGACCGCTCGCCTCCGGCCTTCGCCCTCAGCCAGCTCGATTCGTCAGACAAAACAACCTCTTACACCATCCTCAGGCACCCCGAAGGCGGCCGCAGGGACGTGATGCGCTGGGCGGGCGACGCGGACAAGCCCATGGCCGAACTCATGGCGGAGCTCGAGATTTACCGGGAAGGCGGCGAATTCGACGTGGCGCGTCCGGCAGCAATGGATCTGGCCGTCCGGATGGGACTGGGCACCGCGACCCCCTTGGAGCAGGCCGGCCTGATCGACACGAAATTCGGCCCCGTCGCCCTGTTCCGGCCGACCGGCACCGCGGAGGGCGCGCGGGCCTGCCTTGGCTACCTCAAGCGCAGCGAGGAGCCGGCACTCCAGATCTCCGGATTCTCCTGCCAGGGCGACAGCCTGCCCGCCCGGCGCGCCGCGATCGCCTGCACGCTGAACCGGCTGACGCTGCTGACCTCGGGCAACGAGCCGAAGCTGGCCGAATTGTTCGCCCATGCGGAGCTGAAGCGCCGCCCCTGCGCGCTTCCAAGCGCGTCGGACTGGCTGCTCGGCGCCGCCAATGCGCAATTGCGCGGCGCGCTCTGACCGGCATCAAGCTCAAGTTGCTGTATCCATGCAACTTTTGCCGACGCGCACGATTATTCAGCGCTGGTGTGACCCAATAGACCTAGTTGCAGCCGCCCCGGCCGGGTTAGTATGAGGGCGAAATTGATTGGCGGCTTGCCGCCTGAAGGGGACGTGATGAGCTCGAATTTCTCTGCCGCGAACAAACTGGCGATGTGGCTTGCGGCCGGCGCCGTGATTGCCATGTCGTCAGCCTTCGCGACACCCGCCTCGGCCGACACCAAGAAGCAGCGCTATGACAGCGGCCGTCACTATTACGGCCCGAGCGGCCCCAATTCGAGCTATCAGCAGGGCCGCACCCGCATCTATGTGAGCAAGCGCTCCTGGCTCGACGGCGGCACCGAGGTCAATCCCGGCGACCGCAAGTTCTCGGACTACGCCTTCCCGCCGGCGGTGGGCTATCCGACCTTCGCGCGCGAAAATCTCAACCGCCCGATCGATCGCCAGCCGCTGAGCACGCCGCAGGATGTTGGCGGCTATCCGCAGAATTTCCCGCTGTACTGAGGCGGACAAATCGACCGAATCAAAATGGCCGGGCTCGCGCCCGGCCATTTTTGTTTGTGATGTAGCCCGGATGGAGCGAAGCGCAATCCGGGATTTTCGACGCTTGGCAAGAACCCCGGATTTCGCTTCGCTCCATCCGGGCATCCGGGCTACGACTCTAGGCGTGCAGCTTCTGCAATTCCTTCAAGATCGCTTCGCCCATCTGCGTGGTCGATGCGGGCGTGGTGCCTTCCGACTTGATGTCGGCGGTGCGCAGGCCGCTGGCCAGCACCGCGGCGATCGCGGCGTCGACCTTGTCGGCGAGCGCGCCCATGTCGAAGGAGTAACGCAGCGCCATGCCGAAGGACGAGATCATCGCGATCGGATTGGCGAGGCCCTGGCCTGCGATATCGGGCGCCGAGCCGTGTACGGGCTCGTACAACGCCTTGCGCTTCTTGCTCTTGACGTCGACCTCGCCGAGTGATGCCGAGGGCAGCATGCCGAGCGATCCCGTCAGCATCGCAGCGATGTCGGACAGCATATCGCCGAACAGATTGTCGGTGACGATGACGTCGAACTGCTTCGGCCACTTCACCAGCATCATGCCGCCGGAATCGGCGAGCTGGTGCTCGAGCGTGACGTCGGGGTATTCGCGCTTGTGGACCTGGGTCATGACCTCGTTCCAGAGCACGCCCGACTTCATGACGTTGCGCTTCTCCATCGACGTCACCTTGTTCTTGCGCTTCTTCGCAAGCTCGAAGGCGACGCGGCCGATGCGCTCGATCTCATAGGTGTCGTAGACCTGGGTATCGATGGCGCGCTTCTGGCCGTTGCCGAGATCGGTGATGGTCTTGGGCTCGCCGAAATAGACGCCACCCGTGAGCTCGCGCACGATCATGATGTCGAGGCCCTCGACCGCCTCGCGCTTCAGGCTCGAGGCCTCCGCGAGCGCCGGGTAGCACACGGCGGGACGCAGGTTGGCGAACAGACCGAGATCCTTGCGCAGGCGCAGCAGGCCGGCTTCGGGGCGCACCTCGTAGGGCACCGCGTCCCATTTCGGGCCGCCGACCGCGCCGAAGATGATCGCGTCGGCATCCTTGGCCTTGGCCATGTCGCCTTCCGAGATCGACACCTTGTGCGCGTCATAGGCCGAACCGCCGACGAGGCCGGTGTCGGTCTCGAACTTGGCGATCCCGGCCGAATTGAGCCAGTCGATCAGCCGCTTCACCTCGCCCATCACCTCGGGGCCGATACCGTCGCCGGGGAGCAGCAGCAGTTTGTGGGTCGCCATGGTCGTTTCCTCTGAGGTCAATTTCGGCCGGAGTGCTAGAGCGGCGATGCGTGCTTGGCAAGACACCATTGCCGCCTTCGCAGCTGTGCAAGGCGGGCAGGGCCTGCCACACTGTGCATGCCGGAGTACCCCTTGCACGCACCTGACCGCCCTCCACCCGATGCCCATCCCGCGCGGTTGATCCTGACCCTGTCGCTCGCCGCGACGGTCGGGCTGGGGATCGGCCGCTTCGCCTATTCGCTGGTGCTGCCCGACATGCGGGAGGACCTCGGCTGGTCCTACTCGGCGGCCGGTTTCATGAACACCATCAACGCCGTCGGCTATCTCGTCGGCGCCCTGGTGGCATCCCGGTTGATCGAACGGGTCGGCTGGTCGGCCGCGATCCGCGGCGGAACCCTGGCCTGCGTCGCCGCGCTTGCGACTTGCGCGCTGACCGGGAATTTCGTCGCGCTGAGCCTGGCCCGTCTCGTGCTGGGCGTGGGCGCCGCGGCCGGCTTCGTCGCCGGCGGTGCGCTGGCCGCATCCATCGCGCAGTCACGCCCGGAGCGGGCCAATTTCCTGCTCAGCCTGTTCTACGCCGGGCCCGGCATCGGCATTCTCTCCTCCGGGCTGATCGCCCCGTTCACGCTGCGATATTTCGGGCCGGGCTCGTGGTGGATCGTGTGGTGGGCGATGACCCTGCTGTCCGTCGTCATGACCGTGCCGCTGTTCCTGGTCCGCATCGAGAGCGGCGTGCGTTTCTCGCAAGGCAGCCACGGCGCCTTCGCGATTTTTCCCGTGCTGATCTATCTCGCAGGCTACTTCCTGTTCGGCGCCGGCTACATCGCCTATATGACCTTCATGATCGCCTATGTGCGCGACGGCGGCGGCGGGGCCGCGGCGCAGGCCGCGTTCTGGAGCCTGATCGGACTGAGCGCCTTCGTCACGCCATGGGCCTGGCGCCGCGTCCTCGCGCTCGATCGCGGCGGGCTGGCCACCGCCATCATCCTCGGCACCAACGCGCTCGGCGCCGCCCTGCCAATGCTCGGGCATTCGCCGGCATGGCTCGCGGTCTCGGCGGTCGTGTTCGGTGTCGCCTTCTTCGCCGTGGTCGGCTCGACCACCGCCTTCGTGCGCTTCAACTATCCGCCCGAGGTGTGGCCGACCGCGATTGCGGCGATGACGATCTCGTTCGGCGTCGGCCAGACGCTCGGCCCGATCGTTGTCGGCGCGATCACGGACGCGTTGGGGAGCTTGAGTTACGCGCTGAACGTGTCGGCGGCGCTGCTGGCGCTGGGCGCGGTTGCCGCGCTGTGCCAGAGGAAGGTGGGGCCGGCCAAAAGACCGGTGCAGTAGGGTGGGTTAGCCGAAGGCGTAACCCACCACTTCTGTCGCCGCGGAAACCAAAGAGGTGGGTTACGCCGAGCAGATGCGCTTCGCGCATCTGCAGGGCTAACCCACCCTACTGCAGCTTCGCCGGAGCGACGATCAGCTCCCGCTGAACGAATTGTACCCCTGGTCTTCCCAATAACCGCCCTTGTAGTCGTTGGTGACTTCCATCGACACCACGTATTTCGGGTTCTTGAAGCCGAGCTTGGTCGGCACGCGGATTTTCATCGGGAAGCCGTAGGCGCGCGGCAGGATTTCGCCGGCGTATTTGAACGTCATCTGGGTCTGCGGATGCAGCGCGGTGCGCATGTCGAGCGGAGAATTGTAGCCGTCCTTGTCGGCGCACTGGAACCAGACGTATTTGGCGCGCGTGTCGGCGCCGATCAGCTTGAGGAAGTCGCGCATCGGCGTGCCGGTCCAGCTGCCGATCGCGCTCCAGCCCTCGACGCAGATGTGACGGGTGATCTGCGTGACCTGCGGCAGCTTGTACAATTCCGGAAGCGTCCACGACTTCTTGTTGTCGACGAGGCCGCGGACCTCGAGCTTCCAGTCGGCACCGTCGACGTCAGGCGCGTCGTCGAGATCGTAATAGGCGTTGAACGGAAACGGCTTTGTGATCGCGCTCTCGGGAAACGTCGGCGCCAGCGCGTCGGGATTGAAGATGAAGGCCTGTACGGCGTCGTTGAATTTCGAGACGGATTTCAGCATCTCCTCGGCGGAGGACGAGTCGATCACGTCGCAGCCGGTGAGGAGTGTCAGCGCCCCTAAGCTGGCGCCGCCCGCGATGAAGCGGCGGCGGGTGACATCGGGCATCGTCTTGATGGAATCCTTGATCAGCAGCCGCTTGTCGACGCCGGGGATCAGGAATGAGCGCTTCGCCATGACTCTCTCTCCGCTCTAGCGGCCGATGATCATCGCGCGCAGGCTCTTCGGCACCAGCAGCGCGAGTAAAACGTGAATGACGAGGAAGGCGCAGATCGCGGCCATGCAGAAGAAATGGATGTAGCGCGCGGTCGGATAGTCGCCGAACAGGGACACGAGCCAGTGCAGCTGCACCGGCTTCCACATTCCCAGCCCCGACAGCACAATGATCACGCCGATCAGGATGATGCCGGCATAGAGCGTCCGCTGCACGTAATTGTAGACGGTGAGATCGGCATGGCCGAGCTTGAAAGTCAGGGCAGCCCTGACATCGTGGAGCACGCCGGACGGGGTGATCGGCAGCAGTTTTTTCCGGAAGCGGCCGGTGGCAAAGCCGGTGACGAGATAGGCGAGGCCGTTGATCATCAACAGCCACATCGCCGCAAAGTGCCAGAGCAGGCCGCCACCGAGCCAGCCGCCGAGCGTGTAGTCGCGCGGAAAGCTGAAACCGAACAGCGGCGAGGCGTTGTAGATCTGCCAACCCGATAGGATCATCAGGATCATGGCGAGGGCGTTGATCCAGTGCATGACCCGGACCCAGGCCGGCTGGATCACTTTGGCCGGGGTGGCGCTGACCTGCTCGTCGGTGACAGTGAGGCTCGACATGGCGGTTCCGTCCTGAACATCGTCTGACAGCAATTATACGCCGATGCGTCAGCTTTCGTTACGCCCTGCCCGGCATCGAATCGATACCGGCGGGGTATCATGTTCACAATAAAGCGAGCCGGGCACCCCCGGCTCGCCATTTCGTCGCATCCGGTTCGGGGGATGAAGCCGGACCGCGCGGTATTACGTCGCCGGCATCAGCACGGTGTCGACCACATGGATCACACCGTTCGACTGGTTGACGTTGGAGATCGTCACCATCGAGGTGCCGCCCTTGGCGTCGACGATCCAGACCTTGCCGTCCATCTTCTTCACCGTCAGCTCCTCGCCTTCGGCGGTCTTCATCTTCTTGCCGTCGGTGAGGTCGGACGCCTCGAGCTTGCCGGGCACGACATGATAGGTGAGGATCTTGGTCAGCGTCGCCTTGTTCTCGGGCTTGACCAGAGTGTCGACGGTGCCGGCCGGCAGCTTGCCGAAGGCGGCGTTGGTCGGTGCGAACACCGTGAACGGGCCCTTGCCTTCCAGCGTCGGCACCAGGCCGGCCGCCTTCACCGCCGCCACCAGCGTGGTGTGGTCCTTCGAGTTGACGGCGTTCTGGACGATGTTCTTGGACGGGAACATCGCGGCGCCGCCGACCATGACGGTCTTTTCCTCGGCGCGGGCGGGCGCGACAACCGTCGCGGTGATGGCCAGGGTGCTGAA
This sequence comes from Bradyrhizobium sp. Ken64, assembly GCF_055807555.1. Taxonomy (NCBI): domain Bacteria; kingdom Pseudomonadati; phylum Pseudomonadota; class Alphaproteobacteria; order Hyphomicrobiales; family Nitrobacteraceae; genus Bradyrhizobium; species Bradyrhizobium sp. Ken64. Next base: position 39,719 of record NZ_JBVVPA010000007.1, read on the forward strand.
CGCGGCGGCAGCGAGATAGGCAATGCGCTTCGACATGGAGGGTCTCCCGATTGGATTGTGACCGGCGATTGCCGGCGTTCGAGTGGGCAACAACGGTGGCTGCGACCTGTGAGCGCAAAGCAGCAGCGACGTCGTTGGCTCGAATTACGGGAGGGTTTGCGAAGCGGTTTCGAACAAAACTTCTTTGTGATGCGTGAAACTAAGTGCGGGTGTGTTCGTGGGGTGAGGCGTTGTAGCCCGGATGGAGCGAAGCGTAATCCGGGTTGTTGCATACGGAGGGACTGGTCCCGGATTACGCTTCGCTCCATCCGGGCTACTTGCTGCCGCTCAATCCCTGTTGTGCGGCGTTTGAATAAACCCGCGGTTATGCGTCGGGCTGATCAGCAGTTCGTTGATGCACACTCGCGCCGGCATGCTCGCGATGAAGGCGATGGTGCGGCCGAGATCTTCGGATTGCAGCATCCTGGCCTGCTCCTCCTCGCTTGGCACCACCGGGCGCAGCTTCAGGATCGGGGTCGCCACCTCGCCCGGCATCAGGCAGCAGGCGCGCAAGCCGTTGACGCATTCATCCATGTTGAAGGAATGGGTCAGCGCCAGCACCGCATGCTTGGTCGTGGTGTAGGCCGGGCCCGGCATTTTCGAGACGTGGCGGCCGGCCCAGGACGAGACGTTGATGATGGAGCCGTCCTGCTGCTTGCGCATCGTCGGCAGCACCGCGTGCATGCAGTAGAGCACGCCGTTGAGATTGACCTGGACCAGCTTATCCCAGCCCTCCAGTTCCATGTCCTTCCAGCTGCGCTTGGGGACATTGATGCCGGCATTGTTGACCAGCAGGTCGATCCGGCCGTGCTTCGCGACGATTTGATCAGCCGCCTTCTGGGCCGCGGCGGCGACGGACACGTCCAGCGCAATGGCCTCGGCGGCGCCGCCCGCCCCGGTGATCTTCGCAACCACGGTATCGAGGGCGTCCTTGCGCCGGCCCGAGACCACCACCGTCCAGCCGTCGGCCGCCAGCGCTTCGGCGCCGGCCTCCCCGATCCCACTGCCGCCGCCCGTGACCCAGGCCACGCGTTTCCCGTTTTTGGTCATGCAAACTGTCTCCGTTGCTTCATCGGGGCGGTTTTTGCTAATCCAGCCCTCGGTTTTGACCGGCCTTGTCTGACGAGCCTTGTGGTCAAGCCTTGCGGTCGAGGAAATCTTGCATGAACCAAGCTGCCAACGCCAATCTGTTTTCCCGCCTGTTCGACGGCCTCGACGATCCGATGCGCCTCGCGATCGAGACGCATGACGGGGCCCGCATCAGCTATGGCGATTTGATCGCCCGGGCCGGACAGATGGCCAATGTGCTGGTCGCGCGCGGCGTGAAGCCCGGCGACCGCGTTGCGGTTCAGGTCGAGAAATCCGTGGCCAACATCGTGCTTTATTTGGCCACGGTGCGGGCCGGCGCGGTCTACCTGCCGCTCAACACCGCCTATACGCTGAACGAGCTCGACTATTTCATCGGCGATGCCGAGCCCTCGCTGGTGGTCTGCGATCCCTCCAAGGCGCAGGGCGTCGGTCCCATCGCGGCCAAGGTGAAGGCGAAAATCGAGACACTCGGGCCTGACGGCAAGGGCTCGCTGACGGACGCCGCCGACAAGGCGAGCAGCGAATTCACCACGGTGTCGCGCGCAAACGACGATCTCGCCGCGATCCTCTACACCTCCGGCACCACCGGCCGCTCCAAGGGCGCGATGCTGACCCACGACAATCTGGCGTCGAACTCGCTCTCGCTGGTCGGCTTCTGGCGCTTCACCGACAAGGACGTGCTGATCCACGCGCTGCCGATCTACCACACCCACGGCCTGTTCGTGGCGACCAACGTGACGCTGTTCGCGCGGGCGTCGATGATCTTCCTGCCGAAGCTCGACCCGGATCTAATCATCAAGCTGATGGCGCGCGCCACGGTGCTGATGGGCGTGCCGACGTTCTATACCCGCCTGCTCCAGAACGCCGCGCTGTCGCGCGAAACCACACGACACATGCGGCTGTTCATCTCGGGCTCCGCGCCGCTGCTGGCCGAAACCCATCGCGAATGGTCGGCCCGCACGGGGCATGCGGTGCTCGAGCGCTACGGCATGACCGAGACCAACATGAACACCTCGAATCCCTATGACGGGGAGCGCGTGCCCGGCGCAGTCGGCTTTCCGCTCCCTGGCGTCTCCGTTCGCGTCACCGATCCCGAGACCGGCAAGGAGCTGCCGCGCGACGAGATCGGCATGATCGAGGTCAAGGGCCCGAACGTGTTCAAGGGCTATTGGCGCATGCCGGAGAAGACGAAGGCGGAATTCCGCGACGACGGTTTCTTTATCACCGGCGACCTCGGCAAGATCGACGCCAAGGGTTACGTCCACATTCTCGGCCGCGGCAAGGATCTCGTCATATCCGGCGGCTTCAACGTCTACCCAAAAGAAATCGAGAGCGAGATCGACGCCATGCCAGGCGTGATCGAATCCGCCGTGATCGGCGTGCCCCACGCCGATTTCGGCGAGGGCGTTACGGCGGTGCTGGTCTGCAACAAGGGCGCCGATGTGACCGAGGCCGCGGTGTTGAAGGCACTCGACGGGCGCTTGGCAAAGTTCAAGATGCCCAAGCGGGTGTTCGTCGTCGACGAGCTGCCGCGCAACACCATGGGCAAGGTGCAGAAGAACGTGCTGCGCGATACGTACAAGGATCTTTACGCGAAGAAATAGGGGCGTGCTGTAACAGTATGACAGCGCCAATTTCGCTGTCGTCCTGGCGAAAGCCAGGACCCCTTACCCCGAGGGGTGGTTTGGCGAAGACTAGTGGTTGTCAGTCTCGAGTCACACTTCTGGCTGGGGCAATGGGTCCTGGATCGGCGCTCGCTCCGCGAGCTTGTCCAGGACGACGATGAAGAGACAGTGCGCGATAAGCTCCGTCAGAGCCCGCCCAGCAAACTCAGCACAAACCGGCTGCCGACAATAAACAGATAGCACCCGAACGCGACTTCCAGCCTCCGCTTCGACATCGCATGCGCGGCTCTGACGCCAAGCGGCGCCGTCACAAGGCTCATTGGCATCACCAGGACCGCGCCGATCAGCGAGACGTAGCCGAGCGCGAACGGGACTTGCAGGGCTGCAACGCCGGGATAGTGCGCGGCCGCAGGCCAGCCGGCATAGATGTAGCCGAGCGCACCGGGGATCGAGATCAGCACCGCGAGGGCCGACGAGGTCGCGACCGCCTGATGGATTGGGCGGCCGTAGAAGGTCATCAGCAGATTCGAAAACAGTCCGCCGCCGATGCCCATCAAGGTCGATAAAATGCCGACGCAGAAGCCGTAGACTCGCATCAGCGGCCCCTTCGGCAAATCATCGCCGAGCTTCCAGCTCGCGCGCGCGAAGATCAGCCGTACCGCGGCCGACCAGGCAACGGCGACGAACACGATCTTGAACAGCCGCTCCGGTGCGTAGCGCGCGACCACGCTGCCGGCGACGACGCCGATCAGGATCGGCAGCCACCAGACCCGAAGGATCGCAAGATCGACGGCGCCGCGCCTGTAGTGCGCCTGGAACGAACGGATCGAGGTCGGAATAATGACAGCAAGGGAGGTACCGATGCAGAGCGGCATCCGCACCTCCAGCGGCACACCCGCGATGCGGAAGCACTCGTAGAATACCGGCACCAGAATCGCGCCGCCGCCGATGCCGAACACGCCGGCCAAGAATCCGGAGAGCGCGCCCGTTGCGATCAGCAGCAGCGCGAGCTCGGCAATCTCCTTGATATCAAGTCCTGCAATCACCCCTGACCCGCCCCGGCGATGGCTCGCAACTTCTCCGATGCATCGCTCGGACAGCTACCCGCAATGCTCTAAGCGATCTGATTTGGCGGGTCGACCGCCGCATCGCCGGTCTGGGGTGGGATGCGGGGTGCGCATATCCGCCCGTCTCGCGAAAAATCGGCGCGCTCGGCGGAAATTAGGGGTTGCTCGCCGACCGTCCCTGCCGGCTCGGACGTCATGAACCGACTGGTTCGAACCCTGGCCGGCCCGTAGCGGCTTAGAGCCGTTCCAATAGTAATTTCAATGCGCCGCAGCTCTCCGACAAGGGATGAATTTATGTTCTGTCTTTAGTCGGTGCGCCATGGCCCTGGTATACCAAGCAGCCGATTGGCCTTGTTACATCAAGGGCCTAGAGCTGAACCCAAGTTCGATTTATGGCGATTTGGTGATTGCGCAGGTGAAATCGACTCCGTAAATAGAGCCGACCTTTCGCGATCCCCGCGCGCCCCATGCTGGGCCGCAATAAAGCAATTGAAGCCCATGACCGCACGGATCGAACGACCGCTTTCACCGCACATACAGACCTACCGCTGGACGCTGACGATGGCCCTTTCCATCGTCCATCGCGCCACCGGAATTGCCCTCTACGCCGGAACGCTGCTGCTGGCCTGGTGGCTGATTGCGGCGGCCTCGGGCCCCGCCGCCTACAGCCACGTTCAGGCCTTCACCGGCAGCATCATCGGCCGGCTGATCGTGTTCGGCTTCACCTGGGCGCTGATGCACCACATGCTCAGCGGCATCCGGCATTTCGTCTGGGACCTCGGCTACGGCTTCAAGGCCAATGAGCGCGAAGCGTTGACCTGGGGCGCGTTGATCGGTGGCGTCGTGCTCACGGTCCTGGTCTGGATCATCGCCTACGCGATCGGAGGCGGACGATGAGTTTCGACGAATCCCACGGCGCTCCGAAGGGCTCCTCCATGCGCACCCCGCTCGGCCGCGTGCGCAATCTCGGCGCGGCGCATTCGGGCACCTCCGATTTCTGGCGCCAGCGCATCACCGGCGTCGCCATGACGCTGCTGATGATCCCCGTGATCGTGATCGTGATGATGCTGCTCGGCCGCAACCAGGCCGGTGCCGCGCAGATCCTGGGCTCGCTGCCGGTCGCGGTGATCCTGCTGCTCTTCATCTTCGCCAGCGCCTGGCACATGAAGATCGGCATGCAGGTCGTGATCGAGGACTACATCCATAACGAGAAGCTGAAGCTCATCTCGATCATGCTCAACAACTTCTTCTCGTTCGCCGTGGCGCTCGCCTCGACCTACGCGATCCTGAAACTTTCCTCCGGAGTCTAAGCCATGCCAACCGGAACATCGGCCACAGATACCAATGGCAAGGCCAACGGCGCTCCCGCAACCAACGGCAAGGCCTACCCGATCGAAGACCACACCTATGATGTCGTCGTGGTCGGCGCTGGCGGCGCGGGCTTGCGCGCCGTGGTCGGCTGCAGCGAAGCCGGCCTCCGCACCGCCTGCATCACCAAGGTGTTTCCGACCCGCTCGCACACGGTCGCGGCGCAGGGCGGCATCTCGGCGTCCCTCGGCAATATGCACAAGGACGACTGGCGCTGGCACATGTACGACACCGTGAAGGGGTCGGACTGGCTGGGCGACCAGGACGCGATCGAATACATGGTGCGCAACGCGCCCGAGGCGGTCTACGAGCTCGAGCATTGGGGCGTGCCGTTCTCGCGCACCGAAGACGGCAAGATCTACCAGCGCCCGTTCGGCGGCATGACGCTGGACTACGGCAAGGGCCAGGCGCAGCGCACCTGCGCTGCCGCCGACCGCACCGGCCACGCCATGCTGCACACGATGTACGGCCAGTCGCTGCGCCACGCGGCCGAGTTCTTCATCGAGTTCTTTGCCATCGACCTGATCATGGACGACCAGGGCACCTGCCGCGGCGTCATCGCGCTCAAGCTCGACGACGGCACGCTGCACCGCTTCCGCGCCCAGTCCGTGATTCTGGCGACCGGCGGCTATGGCCGCGCCTACGCGTCCTGCACCTCGGCGCACACCTGCACCGGCGATGGCGGCGGCATGGTGCTGCGCGCCGGCCTGCCGATGCAGGACATGGAGTTCGTGCAGTTCCACCCGACCGGCATCTACGGTTCGGGCTGTCTCGTCACCGAAGGCGCGCGCGGCGAAGGCGGCTATCTCGTCAACTCCGAGGGCGAGCGCTTCATGGAGCGTTATGCGCCCTCCGCCAAGGATCTGGCGTCGCGTGACGTCGTCTCGCGCGCGATGACCATCGAGATCCGGGAGGGGCGCGGCGTCGGCAAGAAGAAGGACCACATCTTCCTTCATCTCGACCATCTCGATCCCGCGGTGCTGGCCGAGCGCCTGCCGGGCATCTCGGAATCCGCAAAGATCTTCGCCAATGTCGACGTGACGCGCGAGCCGATCCCGATCGTGCCGACCGTGCACTACAACATGGGCGGCATCCCGACGAATTATCACGGCGAAGTCCTGACCAAGAAGGACGGCGACGACAACGCCATCATCCCCGGCCTGATGGCGATCGGCGAGGCCGCCTGTGTGTCAGTGCACGGCGCCAACCGTCTCGGCTCCAACTCGCTGATCGACCTCGTCGTGTTCGGCCGCGCCGCGGCGCTGCGCCTCGCCGAGAAGCTCACGCCGAACGCCAGCCAGCCGGAATTGCCGGCGAACTCGTCCGACCTGGCGCTCGGCCGGCTCGACCATTACCGCTACGCCTCCGGCGGCACGCCGACCGCGAAGCTGCGCGAAGGCATGCAGCACGTGATGCAGAACAATTGCGCGGTGTTCCGCACCGGCGACATCCTGAGCGAAGGCCAGAACCTGATCGAGAAGGTCCATAGCGGCATCACCGACATCGCCGTGTCCGACCGCTCGCTGGTGTGGAATTCCGACCTGATCGAGACGCTCGAATTCGACAATCTGATCGCGCAGGCGGTGGTGACGATGAACTCGGCCGCCAACCGCACCGAGAGCCGCGGCGCGCATGCCCGCGAGGACTTCTCCGAGCGCGACGACAAGAACTGGATGAAGCACACGCTGGCCTGGCTGGAAGATTCCGGCAAGGTCAAGATCGAGTACCGCCCGGTTCACGACTACACCATGACCAACGACGTGCAGTACATCCCGCCGAAAGCTCGCGTTTACTAAACGGCGCGCGTGTACTGAGCGAACAGCGAAAGCTTTATCGAAATGGTTGAATTCGCACTTCCGAAGAACTCAAAGATCACCGGCGGCAAGACCTGGCCGAAGCCCGCGGGCGCGACTGAAACTCGCGAATTCCGCGTCTACCGCTGGAATCCGGACGACGGCAAGAATCCGAGCGTCGACACCTATTACGTCGACACCCAGGATTGCGGGCCGATGGTGCTGGACGGCCTGATCTGGATCAAGAACAACATCGACCCGTCGCTGACCTTCCGCCGCTCCTGCCGCGAAGGCGTCTGCGGCTCCTGTGCGATGAACATCGACGGCCAGAACACGCTGGCCTGCACCCGGTCGATGCACGACGTGAAGGACGGCGCGGTGAAGATCAATCCGCTGCCGCACCAGCCTGTCGTGAAGGACCTCATCCCCGACCTCACCAATTTCTACGCACAGTACGCTTCGGTCGAGCCGTGGCTGAAGACGACGTCGCCGACGCCGCAGAAGGAATGGAAGCAGAGCCACGAAGACCGCGAGAAGCTCGACGGCCTCTACGAGTGCATCCTCTGCGCCTGCTGCTCGACCTCGTGCCCGAGCTATTGGTGGAACAGCGAGCGCTATCTCGGTCCCGCCGCGCTGCTCCAGGCCAACCGCTGGGTGTCGGATTCGCGGGATGAAGCGACCGGCGAGCGGCTCGACAATCTCGAGGACCCGTTCCGCCTCTATCGCTGCCACACCATCATGAACTGCGCCAAGGCCTGCCCGAAGGGCCTCAACCCGGCGGAGGCCATCGCGGAGCTCAAGCTCAAGATGGTCGAGCGCCAGATCTAGGCGTCATTCATGCTGCGATCCCCGGCCGGAACGGCCGGGGCATTCTACGGCGGGCAGGTGTTCGAGTAGATTTTGCCTCCGCCCCTGCACGGGCGAGCCGGGGGATTGCAACCTCTGGTTCCCGCTACAAGCCGCTTCCTTCCCGGCGCGAAATTCAAGTAAGCTCTCCGGTGTGGGACCGGAGCGACCGTGCAGGGCGCACAACGCAATTCGCTGAGATTGCTGCAGTGGATGATGGCCGCGTCCCTGGCGCTGCCGATTGCACTGTTCGCGATCGCCGTCTCGATCTCCTACACCTCGACAAAAGCCATCGCAGACCGCGAGATCGAGCGCACCCTCGATGTCGCGCACGAGCACGCGCTCAAGGTGTTCGAGACCATCGACCGGAGCCTCGCCGAGATCAACGAGGTGGTGCGCGGCATGCCCGACGACATCATCCGCGCGCGCGAACCGGCCCTGCACCGCCGCCTGAAGCAGCTGACCGATTCGCTGCCGCAGCTGAAATCAGCCTGGATCTTCGATGCGGACGGAAAGTCGCTGGTCAACAGCCTGGCCTCGCCGCCGCCGGCGCAGAGCTTTGCGGACCGTGATTACTTTGCCGCCCATGTCGACCAGAGCATCGGCAGCTACATCGGCGTTCCCCTGACGCCGCGCCAGCCCTATCAGGGCGCGCGCTTCTTCGGAGTCAGCCGCCGCCGCGGCTCCGACGACGGCAGCTTCATCGGCGTGATCCAGGCCTCTGTCCTGCCGGAATATTTCGAGAGCTTTTACGCCAGGATCGGCTCCGATCCCGGCAGCTTCCTCGCGATGGGGCGCACGGACGGCGTGGTGCTGGCGCATCTTCCGCGGCTGGACCGCGACGTCAGGCTCGATCCTAACGGGCCGGTCGGCCGGAGCATCGCAGCTCACCCCGAGCATGGCCTCATCACCATCGTCTGGCCGTCGGACGAGGTCGAGCGGCGCATCGGCTACCGACGCATCGCCGAATACCCGATCTATGTCAGCGCGGGGCTGGAGACCTCGGCGATCCGCAAGCGCTGGTTCGCCACCATGGGCCAGCATCTGGTGTTCGGCATTCCCGCCACCGCGCTGCTGTTTCTGCTGCTGGCGTTCGCGTTCCGGCGCACCCAGCATCTCCAGGCCGAGGCCGCAGCGCGGCGCGAAGCCGAGGAGGCGCTCAAGCACAGCCAGCGCCTGGAGGCACTCGGGCAGCTCACCGGCGGCGTCGCGCACGACTTCAACAACCTCCTGACCGTGATTCGCGCTTCCGTCGACCTGCTGAACCGGCCGCAACTGAGCGAGGAGCGGCGGCAGCGCTACATCACCGCCATCGCGGACGCGGTCGGGCGCGCGGCCAAGCTGACCTCGCAGCTGCTCGCCTTCGCACGGCGCCAGACCTTGAAGCCGGAAGTGTTCGATGTCGGCGCGCGGCTGCGGTCGCTGCAGGACATGCTCGCGACGCTGCTCGGGCCCGCGATCGAAATCGCGATGCGGCTGCCGACCGAGCCCTGCCTCGTCGATGCCGATGCGAGCCAGTTCGAGACGGCGCTGATCAACATGGCGACGAATGCGCGCGATGCCATGCACGGCAAGGGCAGGATCGTCTTCAAGGTCGAGGCCGCGGCGACCATTGCGGACACACGGGCTCCCGTCTCGGGCAACGCTGACCTTCCTGGCAACCACGACCTTTCCGGCAAACATGGCTTCGTCGGCATTGCCGTCAGCGACACCGGCATCGGCATTCCGGCTGCGCGGCTGGAGCGCATCTTCGAGCCGTTCTTCACCACCAAGCAGGTCGGCCACGGCACCGGTCTCGGCCTGTCGCAGGTGTTCGGCTTCGCCCGGTAGTCCGGCGGCGAAGTGACAGTCACCAGCGAGGTGGGCTGCGGCAGCACCTTCGCGCTCTATCTGCCGCGCGTGGCGCCGCATTTGTTGCCGCAGCGGCAGGCACCGAACACCGCGCCGGCCGTGGCCGGCAGCGGCATGTCGGTGCTGCTGGTCGAGGACAATATCGAGCTCGCCAATTTCGCGGCCGACGGCCTCACCGAGCTCGGCTACAGCATCACGCTGATCGACAATGCAACCGATGCACTCGCCGAGCTGATTATGGATTCCGATCGCTTCGATGTCGTCTTCTCGGACATCGTGATGCCCGGCATGACCGGGCTCGATCTCGCGCAGGCGGTCCGCGACCGCGGCATCGGCGTGCCGGTCGTGCTGACCACCGGCTACAGCGAGGCGCTGTCCCAGGACGGCAACATCGATGTCGAGCTCGTGCAGAAGCCCTACGCGATCGATCAGTTGTCGCGTGTGCTGCACCGGGTCGCACGGCTCCGCCGGGTCCGCGACGGGGCCGCTGAGTGAGTCGACACTGGGAACCTGCGGGAACCTTTTGATTTAGCTTGCGTTATCCGGCCATGCAAAAGCCGGCCAGAAAGCGCGAATCGGGCAAGAAGCCGCCCATTGTCGAAATCGTCGGCGAGACCGGCGAGGAAGTGGCTCCGCCGCCGCCCGAGCTGGTCGAACCCGACCCGGAGCTATCGCCCGAAGAGGCCGAGCAGGCCCGCAAGGACTATCTCCTCACCCGCTTCTGGATCAGCGCGCGCGGCTTCTGGGGCCGCAACGGCGACCGGCTGGCGTGGCTCTACTCCATCGGCCTCGGCGTGCTGATCGTCCTCACCGTCGGTTTCCAATACGGCATCAATGTCTGGAATCGCGCGATCTTCGACGCGATCGAGAAGCGCGAGGCGTCCACCGTCTTCCATCTCACCGCGGTGTTCCTCCCGCTCGCGATCGGCAGCATCGTGCTCGGCGTGGCGCAAGTGTTCGCGCGCATGGGCATCCAGCGGCGCTGGCGCGCCTGGCTGACGGCAAGCGTGCTGACGCGCTGGCTCGGCAACGGCCGCTATTACCAGCTCAACCTCGTCAGCGGCGACCATAAGAATCCGGAATACCGGATCGCGGAGGATCTGCGCGTCGCGACCGATTCGCCGGTGGATTTCCTCGCCGGCGTGACGTCCGCGCTGCTGTCGGCCGTGACCTTCATCGTCGTGCTCTGGACCATCGGCGGCGCGCTCACCGTCACGCTTGCGGGATCGTCGGTGACCATTCCCGGCTTCCTGGTGATCGCCGCGATGCTTTATGCGGGAATCGCATCGGGCTCGATCCTGGTGATCGGCCGCCAATTCGTGCAGGTCTCCGAGGACAAGAACCAGGCCGAAGCCGATTTCCGCTACACGCTGACGCGCGTGCGCGAGAACGGCGAGAGCATCGCGCTGCTCGGCGGCGAGGCGGAAGAGCGCGACGGCATCGACCGCAACTTCACCAACGTGCTGCGGCAATGGGCGCGGCTCGCGGGTCAGCACATGCGCACCACGCTGGTGTCGCAGGGATCGAGCCTCGTTGCGCCGGTCGTGCCGCTGCTGCTCTGCGCGCCAAAATTCCTCGACGGCAGCATGACGTTGGGGCAGGTGATGCAGGCGGCTTCCGCCTTCACCATCGTGCAGAGCGCGTTCGGCTGGCTGGTCGACAATTATCCGCGGCTCGCCGACTGGAATGCCTGCGCTCGCCGCATCGCCTCGCTGATGATGTCGCTCGACGGCCTCGAGCGCGCCGAGCAGGGCGACGGCTTCGGCCGCATCAAGCGCGGCGAGACCAGCAACGACGCCATGCTGGAGCTGAAAGATCTCTCCGTCACGCTCGATGACGGCACCGCCGTGGTCGGCGAGACCGAGGTGGTGATCGAGCGTGGCGAGCGGCTGCTGGTGGCCGGCGAATCCGGCACCGGCAAGAGCACGCTGGTGCGCGCCATCGCCGGGCTCTGGCCATGGGGTGGCGGCAGCGTCAATTTCCATCCCGACCGGCGACTGTTCATGCTGCCGCAGCGGCCCTACGTGCCATCCGGCTCCTTGCGTCGCGCCGTCGCCTATCCCGGCGCGGAAGACGACTGGACCGTCGAGGAGATCGGCGAGGCCCTGCACAAGGTCGGCCTCGACCATCTCAAGGAGAAGATCGAGGAAGAAGCACCGTGGGACCAGACGCTGTCCGGCGGCGAGAAGCAGCGCCTCGCTTTCGCGCGGCTGTTGCTGCACAACCCTGATATCGTGGTGCTCGACGAGGCGACCTCGGCGCTCGACGAGAAGAGCCAGGACAAGATGATGAAGATGGTCACCGACGAGCTGCCGAAGGCCACCATCGTCAGCGTCGCGCATCGTGTCGAGCTGGAAGCCTTCCACAGCCGCAAGATCGTGCTGGAGCGCCGCAAGGGCGGCGCCAAGCTCGTCAGCGACATCGACCTGATCCCGCGCAAGGGCAAGCGCAAGCTGCTCGGCCGCTTCCTGCGCCAGCGCAAGGCGCCACCGAAGAAGGCGGCTTGACCTGTAGCCCGGATGGAGCGCAGCGCAATCCGGGAAAGTCTGTCCGCGCGGCAAGACCCCCGGATTGCGCTGCGCTCCATCCGGGCTACATTCTTCCCCCACAACGTTGGAGTCCCCGGCAAAACCGGCTATGCATGCGCCGCTTGCAATGAGGACTTTGACTTGGCGACCGACAATGCCCCTTCGTCCGCGCCGTTCGGCGCGTTTGCGCCGAACGCGGCGCAGGCCGCGATCATTCGCCTCGCGACACAATCGAGGCTGAAGCGCGGCGCGTTCCGGCCCTGGATGTCGCGGCTGGTGAACCTGCTGCGCGGCGGCCCGATCGACGTGCAATACCAGGGTGCATCGTTTCGCTTCTATCACCAGGGCAGCGCGACCGAGCGCGGCGCGCTGTTCAATCCGGACTACAATCTCGACGAGCTCGACTTCCTGCGCCGGCACACTCCGGAGGGCGGCGTGTTCGTCGACGTCGGCGCCAATGTCGGCACCTTCGCACTGGTGATGGCGCGACAGGTCGGGCCATCAGGGAAAGTGATCGCGATCGAGCCGCATCCGATGACCTTTGGGCGGCTCTCATTCAACCAGGCCGCGTCGAAAGCGACGCAGGTGCGCCTGTTGCAGGCGGCCGCCGGCGACAGCGACGGCGAGCTGATGATCGAGAGCGGCGGCAGCAATCTCGGTGCCACGCACGTCGTCACCGGCACGGCCAGCGCGGAGGCGATCAAGGTTCCCTCGCTGCGGTTGACGCGCATTCTCGAGGAAGCCGGCGTGACGAAGGTGGACGCGTTGAAGATCGACGTCGAGGGCTTCGAGGATCGCGTGCTGATCGGCTTCTTCCGCGACGCGCCGCAATCGCTATGGCCGCGCGCGGTGGTGATCGAGCATTTGTCACAGAAGGAATGGCGGGAAGATTGCATCGCCGACATGGTCGCGCGCGGCTTTGTGGTTGCGCGCAAGACGCGGAGCAATACGTTCCTGTCGCGCTGACGACGAACGACGGAGGTTGCGATGATCGACCATATGGGCTTCCCGGTCTCCGACTATGAGCGCGCCAAGGCGTTCTACGCCAAGGCATTGGCGCCGCTCGGCTACGGCCTGATCATGGAGGTCACGCAGGAGCAGACCGGACACGATCCGGCCGCCGGCTTCGGCGCCGACGGCAAGCCGGATTTCTGGATCGGCGGCGAGGGCGCGCTGAACAAGCCGGTGCATGTCGCGATCCTGGCGAAAGACCGCGCCACGGTGGACGCGTTCTACAAGGCGGCGATTGCGGCGGGCGGGCGCGACAACGGGCCGCCCGGCATCCGTGCCCATTATCATCCGACCTATTACGGCGCCTTCGTGCTCGATCCTGACGGCCACAACATCGAGGCGGTTTGCCACGCGCCGGAATAGATAAGTTCCATCTTCCGGCCGGAACCTCGTTCCGCGCGCGCCGTTGTCGTCCCTTGCAAGAAGGAGCACGACATGGCCAACGACAATGCCCGCGACGTCGATCGCGATTTGGACCGCGTATGGGATCTGATGAAGACGATCGGATTCGCGATGCTGGTGACGCGCGATGGCGACAAGCTCCGCGCGCGGCCGATGAGCGCCTATCTCGATCGCGACGCGGACACGATATATTTCCTCACCGACGCGCGGCGTCACAAGGACGAGGAGATCGCGCGCAATCCGTCGATCAACCTGTCGTTCGCGGATGCGGGCAGCCAGAAATACGTGTCGCTGACGGGCACCGCAACGGTCTCCAACGACCGCGCGAAGATCAAGGAGCTGTTCTCGACGCCGGCCAAGGCGTGGTGGGATTCTGCGGAGGACCCCAACATCCGCGTGCTCAAGGTCACGCCTGACGATGCCGAGTTCTGGGACTCGCCGGGCACCGTGATCTCCTATGTGAAGATGGCGGCCGCGGCAGTGACGAACACGCGGCCCGATCTCGGCGACAACCGCAAGGTCCAGATGTAATGCCGATCGAGCCGCCCGAGATTCCGCCGTCGACACCGGGCACGCCGACCGAGCCGCCGCCGGGGATTCCGCCGGGTAATCCGCAGCCTGAAATCGCGCCGCCGGTGCGCGAGCCCGGCTCGCCAGCACCGCCCGACGAATTGCCGGGCCGCATGCCTGAAGAGATTCCATCGCGCGGGCCGAACGGGCCGCTCACGCCGAATCCCGCGACGGACGCAAGTCCGCCGCGGGATCGCGCATGAGGCGACGCATCACATCCGAGCCAATTGCAACCTGCGTCTGAATGCGCAATGAACGTCACCATAGTGAGGTGATTTGCGTGCAGAAATAAATCGGGCCGCGTCCGCTTCGTCCGCCACAATCCGGCCTAACGCGTAGCTGTTCATCCCAGCACTTCGTCAAAGAACCTTCCGGGGAAGTTCACCATCATGACTAATCTTCGTTTCGTGCTGCTTGCCACCACGGCTCTGACCGCGATGCAGTTCGCAAGCTCCGCATCGCATGCGCAAGGCGCGCAGCCGCTCGTCGTCGCGCAGGCGCAGCCACAAGAGACCGGCCCTGACGGAAAACCGAAGCAGGCGCCGAAGGGACCGCCAGCGGCCGCGCCGCCTGCGGCGCCCGCGCGCCCGGCCGCACCGCCGCCCGCAGCTGCACCGCCCCATCCGCCCGCGCCGCCTCCTCCGGCTGCCGCACCGCCGCGCCCAGCAGCGCCGCCCCCGCCTCCGCCGCCACCGGCAGCCCGTCCGGCACCGCCGCCGCCCCCACCACCGCCTGCCGCCCCTAAGCCGCCTTCGCCGCCCCCGGCTGCGGCTCCGCAACAGCATGCGCCGCCTCCTGCACCGCCCGCGGCACGCCCGGCTCCCACGCCCCCGGCGCCGCCGCCCGCCGCGGCTCCGCAGCAGCACGCACCCACGCCTCCGCCTGCGACGCCGCCCGCGGCCCGTCCGACTCCCACACCGCCCACCGCCGCTCCGCAGCAGCACGCACCGACACCTCCGCCGCCGCCTGCGGCCGGACCTTCGGGACGGCCTGCGCCTGCGCCGACAGCAACGCCCCCGGCACCTGCTGCTCCCGCAGCGCGCCCGGCAACGCCTGCTGGCCCGACCGCCACGCCTGCTCCGACAGCAACACCTGCACCGACCGCAACGCCGGCTCCGGGCAGCACGCCGCCGACTGGCCGCCCCGGTGCACCGCCCCCCGGCGGACGTCCTGGCGCGCCCCCGGCAGGATCAGCGACACCGACTCCAGGCGCCACACCCGCGCCGACGGCCACGCCGACCCCCGGTGGCGCTCCGACGCCCCCGCCCGGACGTCCCGGTGCGGGACCCACGCCTGCTCCTGGGGCGACCCCGGCTCCAGCCGCGACGCCAACCCCCGGTCAGCAGGGAGGA
Organism: Bradyrhizobium sp. Ken64; assembly: GCF_055807555.1. Classification (NCBI taxonomy): domain Bacteria; kingdom Pseudomonadati; phylum Pseudomonadota; class Alphaproteobacteria; order Hyphomicrobiales; family Nitrobacteraceae; genus Bradyrhizobium; species Bradyrhizobium sp. Ken64. Next base: position 55,260 of record NZ_JBVVPA010000007.1, read on the forward strand.
ACGCCTCCTGCTGGCGCGCCAGCGGCTCCGCCGACCCAGCCGCAGGCAGGCGCGCCGCCCCGGCCGCCGGCTCCTCCCGCCGGCGCTGCGGCGCCGAGCACCGTCCCGGGCTCCGCGGCTGCAACGCCTCCGCCCAACAGGGCGCAATACGCGCCGCCGACGGTTGCGCCGGCCTTCCGAACCGCGCCCAGGGTCGCAGCACCGCTGCCGCCAGCACCGCGTCCGCCGCAGCGTGACCTCACGCCGCTCGCGATCGGTGCTGGCGTGGTGGCCGGCGCCGTGATCGGAGCCACCATCGCCGACCTCCACAATCAGCGGCGCGAATCCGTTGAAGGCGGTCGTACCGTCTACACCGAGCCGGACCGCATCATCATCCGCGATCCCGGTGGGCAGACATACGTGCGCGGCAACGATCTCTATCGCTTCCGCTACGGCGCCCGCGACATCCGCACCGAGACTGTCGGCGCCGATACCCGCACCGTGGTGATCCGTCCCGACGGCAGTGAAATCATCACTGTTGTCGGTCCGGACGGTCGGCTGCTGCGGCGAATTCGCAGGGATCCTCGCGGCCGCGAGCTCATCATCATCGACAACAGCTACCGCGATCCGCAGTCGGTCGGCGGCTTCTATGTCGACGCACCGCCGCCGGTCGTGAACATTCCTTACGACCGCTATATCGTCGATGCCCAGGAGGCGTCGCCGGACGTGATCTACCAGACCATGCGGGCACCGCCGGTGCAGCGGATCGATCGGCGTTATACGCTCGACGAAATCCGCTACAGCCCCAACGTTCGCATGCAGATGCCGAGCATCGACGTCAACTCGATTACGTTCGAGACGGGTTCGTGGACGATCCCACCGGATCAGGCGTCCAAACTGCAAGTGATCGCCGACGGTCTCAATCAGGCGATCCAGGCCAACCCGCGCGCGGTGTTCCTGATCGAGGGACACACTGACGCGGTCGGCAACGACGTCGACAATCTGTCATTGTCGGATCGTCGCGCGCAGTCCGCGGCCGAATTGCTGACCCAGCAATTCGGTGTGCCGTCTGAGAACCTGACGTCGCAGGGCTACGGCGAGCAGTACCTGAAGGAGCAGACGCAAGGACCGAGCGCGATCAACCGACGCGTCACCGTCCGCAACATCACGCCTCTGCTCAACGGCGGCCAGGCCTCGCTGCCGCCGCCCCCGCCCGGCACCGCGCCGCCGCGCTAAAGGCGAAGCACAAATGCAAAATGGCCGGGAGCAATCCCGGCCATTTTTTTGTTTCGTAGCCCGGATGGAGCGAAGCGCAATCCGGGTTCTATCGGCTTGGTGGAAAGTCCCGGATTTCGCTTCGCTCCATCCGGGCTACGGGCGCCTCAGCCCTTGTCGCTCTCCAGCCGGAAAATCTGCGAGCCTTCACTGCCGGACAACAGGCCCGTGTCGCTGTAGAGCTTCAGCTTGGCGCGGGTATCGTTGATGTCGAGGTTGCGCATGGTGAGCTGACCGATGCGATCGGCCGGCGTGAACGCCGCGTCCTCGACCTTCTCCATGCTGAGCCGCTCCGGCGCATAGGTCAGGTTCGGGCTTTCGGTGTTGAGGATCGAGTAGTCGTTGCCGCGGCGCAGCTCGAGCGCCACCTCGCCGGTGACCGCGCGCGCGACCCAGCGCTGCGCGGTCTCGCGCAGCATCAGGGCCTGCGAATCGAACCAGCGGCCCTGATAGAGCAGACGTCCCAAGCGCATGCCGCTGATGCGGTACTGCTCGATGGTGTCCTCGTTGTGGATGCCGGTGACGAGGCGCTCATAGGCGATGTGCAGCAGCGCCATGCCGGGCGCTTCATAGATGCCGCGGCTCTTGGCCTCGATGATGCGGTTCTCGATCTGATCGCTCATGCCAAGGCCGTGGCGTCCGCCGATCGTGTTGGCTTCGAGGAACAGCGCGACGGGATCGCTGAAGGTCTGGCCGTTCAGCGCGACCGGCTGGCCTTCCTCGAAACGCACCACGACCTTCTCGGCCTTGACGTTGCAGTCGTCACGCCAGAACGGCACGCCCATGATCGGGTTGACGATCTTGATGCCGCTGTCGAGGCTTTCGAGATCCTTGGCTTCATGCGTCGCGCCGAGCAGATTGCTGTCGGTCGAATAGGCCTTCTCGGCACTCATCTTATAGGCAAAGCCCTGGGCGGTCATGAACGCCGACATCTCGGCGCGGCCGCCGAGCTCGTCGATGAACTGCTGGTCGAGCCAGGGCTTGTAGATGCGCAGGCCCGGATTGGTCAGCAGGCCGTAGCGATAGAAACGCTCGATGTCGTTGCCCTTGAAGGTCGAGCCGTCGCCCCAGATGTTGACGCCGTCCTCCTTCATCGCTGCGACCAGCATCGTGCCGGTGACCGCGCGCCCCAATGGCGTGGTGTTGAAATAAGTGATGCCGCCAGTGGAGATGTGGAAGGCGCCGGACTGGATCGCGGCAATACCTTCATGGACGAGCTGCGTGCGGCAATCGACCAGCAGCGCCTTCTCCGCGCCGAACTCCATCGCCTTGCGCGGGATCTCGTTGTAATCGGCTTCGTCGGGCTGGCCGAGATTGGCGGTATAGGCGTAGCAGCGCGCGCCCTTTTGCTTCATCCAGAGCAGCGCCGCTGACGTGTCGAGGCCGCCCGAAAAAGCGATGCCGACTTTCTCACCCTTGGGCAGGCTTTTCAGGATCGTGGTCATGGGGCTTCCAATCGGTCTCGAAGGGCGGATGTCGTTTCACGGGTTGACCGCGCGAATATCAAATTTCGCGGGGATCGGCACCCCTTTAATGGCTCAAACTGACGGCTCGGCACCCGCCTTGCGGCCGAACAGGCGCTGGCGGAGCCGGTAGGCGGGCATGTTCAGCCGGGTCAGGGCCGCATCGACCGCCTCGTCCGAAAACCGGGTCCGCGGCCAGCGGTAAATCAGCGCGTAGGCAAACCAGATCACGACGAAGGTGACGAGGCCGGCGATCGAGACATCGGTGAAGAAGTGGCCGCCAAAGGCCATCCGCAGCCCGCTGGTCACGAGCCCGAACATCACGGCTCCGGCATAAGCGAGCGGTCGCCACGGCGGCGGTGCCAGTGCGGCGGGCGCCAGCGTCCAGAACGCGGTCGCGCCCTCGCCCGAGAAGAACGAGCAGTTGCGCGCGCAGCCACCGCGTGGGTCCCACCACGGCACGAATTGCTGGTCGCCGGCAAACTGCGTCACCACCACCGGGCGCGGCCGGCCCCAATAGGACTTGAAGGCGAGATTGGTAAGGATGCCGGCCGACATGATGATCGTGACCAGCAGGAAGACGATCGCGCGCCCGGATACCATCAGCGGGCGGTCGGGCTTGACCATCTTGACCACAAGCGCGACCAGCGCGGGCAGCACGAAGGCCCAGGCGACCCACATCGCGGCATCGCGCGCGAAGCCGGCCCAATCGTTCAGCTTGAGCGGAAACGACTTCGTCGCGGGGTCGAAGAACAGCGCGGCGAGTTTGAGATCAAGCTCGGGATAGAGGCCGAAAACAACGCCAATCACGAGCCACAGCGCCAGGGCGATGAAGAGTCCAGTCCGGTTCATGGCGCGCGGTTTAGCCGAGTGGGGAGGGGATGAAAACCCCGTGGCAAATCAGAAAGTCACCGGGCATCCGGCCGCGAATTCGACGGCAGTGGCGGGGGTGGTTTTCGCAGGGGCGGCGGATTGCGCCAGGCGCCGGCGTTGCGGCCGGCGATCAGCCAGTAGACGACACCGGCGACGATACCGGCGCCGGTCATGATCTCCAGATGCCGCCGCACGATGCCTTCGAATTGCAGCGTGTCGGAATGAAATGGGACGAGCCCGAGATAGCAGGCGAGCCCCACGACGCCTCCGCCCACGGCATAGGCGAGCGCGCTGCGGATGTAGAGCGCCTCGGTGATCGCGACGATCACCGCCGCCGGCACCAGCGCAAAACCGGAGACGAAGATGAAGCCGAACCCGAGCACGATATCGATCGTGCCCTGATCGACGGGACCGGCGCCGAGATCGGCGAACTCCGGAAACAGCAGCGCGACCACGACGATCATGCCGCCGACGAAGCAGGCGGCGAGAAAGCCGATGAAGATGACGACGAGGCGGCCGATCAGGGACATCACGCCACCCTCGCCGTCATTGCGAGAGCATGTGCGCGCATCAGCTCAGTCCGTCATCGCCATGGCGCGTAGCGTCTGGCGCTCGCGCGCCGAAAGCTTTTCCGTCTCCGACTTGAGCTGGCCGCAGGCGGCCAGAATGTCGCGGCCGCGCGGGGTGCGCACCGGCGAGGAATAGCCAGCGTTGAAGACGTATTCGGAGAATTTTTCGATCTGGTCCCAATCCGAGCACTCATAGGCGGTGCCGGGCCAGGGGTTGAACGGGATCAGATTGATCTTGGCATGAATGCCCTTGAGCATCTTCACCAGCAGCTTGGCATCTTCGAGCGAGTCATTGACGCCCTTGAGCATCACATATTCGAAGGTGATGCGCCGCGCGTTCGAGGCGCCCGGATAATCGCGGCAGGCCTGCAGCAATTCCTTGATCGGATATTTGCGGTTGAGCGGCACCAGTCCGTTACGCAGCTCGTCGCGCACCGCATGCAGCGAGATCGCGAGCATGACGCCGATTTCCTCGCCCGCGCGCACGATGTTCGGCACCACGCCCGAAGTCGACAGCGTGATGCGGCGGCGGGAGATGCCGATGCCTTCGTTGTCGCCGACGATGAGCAGCGCGTCGCGCACCGCGTCGAAATTGTAGAGCGGCTCGCCCATGCCCATCATCACGATGTTGGTGACGCGGCGCGTGCCGTCTTCGCGATCGGCCCAGTCGTTCAGACGATCCCGCGCGACCATCACCTGTCCCACGATCTCGCCGGCGGTGAGGTTGCGCACCAGGCGCTGCGTGCCGGTGTGACAGAAGGAGCAGTTCAGCGTGCAGCCGACCTGGGAGGACACACACAGCGTGCCGCGATCGGTTTCGGGGATGTAGACGCACTCGACTTCATGCGCCCGCTCGACATTGTCGCCGCTCGGCAACCGCAGCAACCATTTGCGGGTGCCGTCGTTGGAGATCTGCTCGGCCACGACTTCGGGCCGGTCGACGGTGAAATGTTGCGCGAGCTCGGCGCGAATGCCCTTCGAGACCGACGTCATCTCTTCGAAATTCTGGGCGCCACGGAAATACATCCAGTGCCACAGCTGCTGCACGCGCATCTTGCGCTGCGCCGGCGCGACGCCGATCTCGCCGAGGCGATCGGCAAGCTCGGTGCGCGACAGGCCGATCAGCGAGGGCCTCGCCGGCGGCACATAGGTTTCGAGCGGGGTCTTCTCCACCAGCGTTGTGTTGTGCGGCTCAGTCGTCGGTTGCATTGAATGGACCTGATCACGGTGTCGTTCCGGCGCGATGCAAAGCATCGAAGCTGGAATATCGAAATTCCGGGTCCAGTCCTGCGGACCATCCCGGAATGACGGAAAAACTTGGAACCGCCCCTATATAGCAACCGGAACTGCCGATTGCGACCTTATCGACCGCAGGCTTAACGCCTGCAATCCTGCGCGATCTTGTCGAGCGCCTGGGCAAGGCCTTTCAGCGAAAAGGTGTCGGTCGTCTCGGTCCCCTTGGACGACATGCCCTTGACCACGAGATCGGCGGATTTGCGCATGGCCTCGACCATCCGCTCTTCCTCGGCCGCGTTCTTGATCCAGAGACCGTCGCCCTGCGAGTACATGGCGAAAGCGGCCCCGCCGACCTCGACCGAGGATTCAGAGCCCGGCTTCAGCGCGTAGCCGATCATGACCGAGACTTCGTTGTTGACCTTCTCCGCCGGGCGGGTGGAGACGAATGCATAGGCCGGATCGCGCGGCCGATTCGGCGGGTTGGTCTTCGACGACGACGGCTTGGCCAGCGCGAAGCAGACCTTTTTGCCATTGGGCGCGGCCGAATAGGCGCCCCAGGTGCCGAACTGACCGATCAGGGTCGGCTCGGCACCGCCCGCAACCGCCGCGTGCGGGGCCGCCGGCTTGCTCTCGGGCTTTGCAGCCGTCTTTCCGGTGGTATTGGCGACCGGCGCAGCCGATTTCGGTGCAGTTTTGGGCGCAGGTTGCGCCGTCTGCGCCCGCGTGGAATCGGTGACCCCACAGGCCGCCACGCCCGTCATCAAAGCTAAAATCAGCACCCGCCACATGCTGGAGTGGTTCCCTCAATATTGTGACTGGAAGATGGCCCGGCCGCGCGTTGTCCCCGCGGCAGGGATAGCCGGGAAAGTCCAATTTGGGAAGGCAGTTAGCGAAAGTCGCGGTGATTAGGCCCGGGATCGCGCCGCGCGCTGCTCCGACCATTGCGCATCGGTCCAGCGCAACAGATCCTCGGCGCCGGAGCTGCGCAAATGCGCGCCACCATCGATCACCACCATCTCGCCGTTGATATAGCCTGCACGGTCGGAGACCAGGAAGCTGGCGAGGTCGGCAAGCTCGCCGTGTTCGCCGGCGCGTCCCATCGGGTTGCGCGCGGCCCACCCTTCGTCGCGACCCTCGGGGCGGAGCTGGCCCGAGGCGCCGGCGGTCGGGAATGGTCCCGGCGCGATTGCGACAGCGCGGATGCCCTTCGGGCCCCATTCCACCGCGAGACTTTTGGTCATCGCCAGCACGGCCGACTTCGCCATCGCCGACGGCACGGTGAAGGCGCGGCCGGTGATGGTCGAGGTCGAGAGGATCGAGAGCACGACGCCGCCATGCTTGCCGTCGATCCAGCGCTTGCCGGCGGCAAGCGTGCAATACATCGCACCATGCAGCGTCGGCGCGAGGATCGCATCCGCGGCGCGGAATGAGAGATGTTCGCTCTGCGCAATGAAAGTCGCAGCCGCATTGTTGACGAGAATATCGAGCGGCGCCTCGCGCCAGATGGCGTCCATCATCACATCGACGGCGGTGCCATCGCGAATATCGCAGGCGATCGTCGTGACCCTGCCGCCGGTCTCTTCGCGCATCTCGCTCGCCGTCGCGTCGAGGCGATCGAGCTTGCGGCCGCAGATCACGAGCTCGGCGCCGAGCGCGAGGAAGCGGCGCGCCATTGCAGCACCGAGACCCGAACCGCCGCCGGTGACGAGGATGCGCTTGTCCTTGAGCAGACCTGTTTCAAACATCGTTTGAATCCTCCCTTTCTTTCTTCTTCCGTCATTGCGAGCGCAGCGAAGCAATGCAGGCTATTTCCGCGGCACGGATTCTGGATTGCTTCGCTGCGCTCGCAATGACGAGGATAGGGCCGAATGTAATTTCAGACAAAGAAACCGGATTGTGGGACCGCGCTAAATCCGGCAGAAACAGCCAAACTATAATTCTGCCTCGAAACGCCAAGTGCTCTCAAGAAGGTGCCGCCATGAAAGCCATCCTCTGCTCGCAATATTGCCAGCCCGACGATCTCGTTCTGGCCGACGTGCCGGATCCGGTGGCCGGTCCCGGCGAAGCCGTGATCGCGATCAAGGCTGCGGCGCTGAACTTCTTCGACATCCTGATGATCCAGGGCAAGTACCAGATCAAGCCGCCATTCCCGTTCTCGCCGGCCGCCGAAGTGGCTGGGGTGATCGAGAGCATCGGCCCCGGCGTGACCGATCTGAAGGTCGGCGATCGCGTCGTCGCCTCCTGCGGCCACAACGGCGCGCGCGAAAAGATTGCGCTGCCGGCGGCATCGATCGTGAAGATCCCCGACAATCTCGATTATGACCGCGCGGCCGGCATCATCATCATCTACGGCACCGCGCTGCACGCGCTGGAAGATCGCGCCAGCCCAAAGCCGGGCGAGACGCTCGCGGTGCTCGGCGCCGCCGGCGGCACCGGACTTGCCGCGTGCGAGCTCGGCAAGCTGATGGGCCTGAAGGTGATCGCCTGCGCCTCGTCGGACGAGAAGCTCGAATTCGCGAAGGCGCACGGCGCAGAACTCACGCTCAATTACGGCAAGGAAGATTTGAAGGAAGGCTTGCGAAAGCTCACCGGCGGCAAGGGCGTCGACATCATCTTCGATCCCGTGGGCGGGACCTATGCCGAGCAGGCGCTGCGCTCGATTGCCTGGGAAGGCCGTTTCCTCGTGATCGGCTTCGCCGCCGGCGATATTCCGAAGATGCCGCTGAACCTTGCGCTGCTAAAAGGCTGTGACATCCGCGGCGTGTTCTGGGGCGCGTGGACGCGCCTCAACCCGGAAAAGAACCGCGCCAATCTCGAGAAGCTCGTGAAGTGGACGGCGGAAGGAAAGATCTCCTCGCATGTCGACCGCGTCTTCCCGCTGGCGCAGACGGCGGATGCGCTGAAGGTGCTCGCGGGACGTCAGGCCATGGGCAAGGTGATCCTGCATCCGTGAGGGTGGGGTGGCGAAGACCCCCTCCCCGAGTCGTCCTGGTGAAAGCCAGGACGACGTTGGAGTTGGAGCGGCGCGCTGCTAGTGCGCCTCCCCCTCATCCACCCCGCGCTTCAGCGCGGCGCGGGCGGCTTCGCGATGCTCGTTCGTGATGTGGCTGGCAACCATGCGGATCGCGGTGGCGAGCACTGCGGCGTCATCGGTGAAGCCGAGGATCGGCATCACGTCGGGAACGAAATCAAACGGCAGGATGAAATAGGCGATCGCCCCGAGCAGCGAGGCCTGGACATGGCGCGGCGTCTGCCGGTCGAAGGCGCAGTAGTAGGCGGCGAGCAGATCCTCCGCGAACGGCAGTTGCGCGGCGACACGCTTCAGCTTCCGCCAGAAGCGGCGACGCACGCTCTCACGATCTTCCGCGAGCCGGTCGGCCGGCTCGAAACCGACGCTGTGTTCGGCAGCCATCTTCGGAAAAACTCCCCGTTCCAGCCTGGGGTGGCGGATCGCCGCATCCCCTGCTGATCACAAGATGGGGACGCGGCCGGCCCCTGCAAGACGTCAGCCTGGTGTCAGCTTGGCGATGGCGTTCATCGCCTTGGCGAGCTCGATGTCGAGCGCGGTGACGCCGCCGGCGTCATGGGTCGATAGCACCACCTCCACCGTCTTGTAGACATTGCGCCATTCGGGGTGGTGGTCCATCTTCTCGGCGACCAGTGCCGAGCGGGTCATGAAGCCGAACGCCTCGTTGAAATCCTTGAAGACAAAGGTTTTCCCGATCGCGTCGCGTCCCTGAACCTCGCTCCAATCAGGTAATCCGCCCAGCGCCTGCCTGCGCGCCTCCGCCGAGAGCCGTTCTGCCATCGTTGCCTCCATCCTTCAGGGGAACTTTACCCTAACATCGCACTGACGCCCCGGGTTCATACGGGATTAGACCCCATCCGCTAACCATGACGGAGATGTAACCCTGCCGGACAAGAAATTTGCTACACTTGCGGGCGTAAATCGCCGGCCAAGATGAAACTGAGCCTCAAGCGACTGTTCGGGAGATCGATGACCGGGGGATTGGACCTGGCCGAAGCGCCCAACCCGCCCTCGCCGCGATCATCGGCGCGGAAGACGGCGCTCGTGACTCTCGCGCTGGTGCTCGCGATCTTTGGCGCGCTCGCCGGCGGCTACTACTTTGCCATGCGGCCGGAGACGCTGAAGATCGCGGTCGGCCCCGCCAACAGCGATGACGTCAAGGTTGTGCAGGCGCTGACCCAGGCCTTCGCGCAGCACAAGAGTTCTGTGCGGTTGCGCCCGATCCAGACCGATGGCGCCACCGCCAGCGCCAATCTGCTGGCGGAAGGCAAAGCCGATCTTGCCATCGTGCGCGGCGATCTCGACGTGCCGAAAAATGCACAAGCCGTTGCGACCCTGCGCAAGAATGTCGTGGTGTTGTGGTCGGTACCCGTCAAAGGCAAGAAGAAGGGCGCGAAGATCACCAAGATCGCGCAGCTCGCCGGACATCGGGTCGGCGTGGTTGGCCGCACCCAGGCCAACGTCAATTTGCTCAAGGTGATCCTGCAGCAATACGGCGTCGATCCCGCCAAGGTCGAGATCGTGCAATTCCCGGCCAATGAAGTTGCCGAGGCGATCAAGTCGCAGAAGGTCGATGCCTATCTCGCGGCCGGTCCCGTCAACAGCAAGATCACTTCGGACGCGATCGCCACTTCCGCCAAGGAGTTCGGCACGCCGACTTTCCTCGCGATCGATTCCGCCGATGCGATTGCGCAAAATCATCCGGTCTATGAAGCGGCCGAGATTCCCGCGGGCACTTACGGCGGCTCGCCCGATCGTCCCGACGACGAGGTCAAGACCATCAGCTTCTCGCACCACATCGTGGCGCGCAAAGCCGTGTCCGAAACCACCATCGCGGCGTTCACGCGCCAGCTGTTCTCCGCACGCCAGCAATTGGTGACGGAATTTCCGCTGGCGGCGAAGATCGAAACGCCAGACACCGACAAGGATGCGGTGATTCCCGTGCATCCCGGCGCCGCCGCTTTCGTCGACGGCGAAGAAAAGACCTTCCTCGACAGATACAGCGATTACATCTGGTGGACCCTGATGGCGCTCTCGGCCATGGGCTCGATCGGCGCCTGGTTTGCGGGCTATCTGAAAAAGGACGAGCGCGACAACAACAGCCATCTGCGCGAGCGGCTGCTCGACATGATCACCGCCGCTCGAAAGAGCGAAACGACCGAAGATCTCGATCAGATGCAGACCGAGGCCGACGAGATTCTGCGCGACACGCTGCGCTGCTACGACCACGGCGCGATCGAGGAAGGTGCGCTCACCGCCTTCAACATCGCGCTCGACCAGTTCCATGCGGCGGTTGCCGACCGCAAGGCGGTGCTGTTCAGCCTGCCGCAGAACCTGCAGCGCGCCGGCGCGCAATTCCGGGCCGCCAGCAACGCGTAAGCGCTCGTGCGTTATCGCTGCGTCACATTGTCTCAATATAGCGTCGGGCTTCACCGTTGCGACCGCTCTGGCTGGTTGCCTCACGCGATATCGAGACCGTCCCATGAACATCAAATTCTCCCGCCGCCGTTTCCTGACGACCAGTGCCGGCGCGCTCGGCGCGGTCGCCATGCCCCATCTCTCCCGCGCGGCCGACCGGCCGGCGGTGACCCATGGCGTGCAGTCGGGCGACGTCACCGTCGACGGCGGCGTGGTCTGGGCGCGCACCGACCGGCCCGCGCAGATGCTGGTCGACGTAGCGACGACGGAGTCGTTCAAGGATGCCCGCGCACTGCCGCCAATCGCGGCGCTGCCCGAGAGCGACTTCACCGCAAAGATGCTGATCGAAAACCTGCCGGCCGGACAGGACATTTTCTATCGCGTCCGCTTCCGCGATCTGTCGCACACCTCGGTGGAGGGCGAACCGGTGACCGGCCGCTTCCGCACCGCGCCCGCCGACCGCCGCGACGTCAGCTTCGTCTGGGGCGGCGATGTCGCAGGACAAGGCTGGGGCATCAACCCCGATGACGGCGGCATGTTCACCTTCTCGGCGATGCGCAAGCACCGTCCGGATTTCTTCCTGCACTCCGGCGACACCATCTATGCCGACGGCCCTATCCAGGCCGAGGTGAAGCTCGCCGACGGCAAGACCTGGAAGAATGTCACGATTCCCGAGAAGGCCAAGGTCGCCGAGACGCTGGACGAGTACCGCGCCGCGCACAAATACAATTTCACCGACGACAATCTTCGCGCCTTCAATGCCGAAGTGCCGATCTTCGTGCAGTGGGACGATCATGAGGTGACCAACAACTGGTCTCTGTCGAAGGAGCTGCCGGCGACCTACAAGGAGCGCGACATCGCACTGCTTGCGGCCCGCGCAGGCCGTGCCTTCCACGAGATGTATCCGATGCGCGAGAGCATCGTCGAGCCCGGTCGCGTCTATCGCCAGATCTCCTACGGCCCGCATCTGGACGTGTTCGTGCTCGACGAGCGCAGCTATCGCGGCCCGAACGGCCCCAACCTCGAAACCGCTTACGGCCCGGCCAGCTATTTCCTCGGCCCCGACCAGGTCGCCTGGCTCAAGCGCGGTCTCTTGAGTTCGCGCGCGACCTGGAAGGTGATCGCCTCCGACATGCCGCTCAGCCTCGTCGTGTCGGACACGCCGAAGGGGGGATCGGAAGCCATTGCGCAGGGCGACGGCCCGGTGCGCGGCCGCGAGTTCGAGATCGCCGACATCCTGCGTTTCATCAAGATGGCGCCGATCAGCAACACCGTATGGCTGACGGCGGACGTGCATTACGCCGCCGCGCATTATTACGATCCGAACAAGGCGCAATTCCAGGATTTCGAGCCGTTCTGGGAATTCGTGTCGGGGCCGCTTCACGCGGGCACATTCGGTCCGAACGCGCTCGACAATACGTTTGGGCCGGAGGTGCGTTTCGTCAAGGCGCCGGGGAAAGACAACCAGAACCTGCCGCCGTCCGCCGGCATGCAGTTCTTCGGTCACGTCAAGATCGACGGCGCTTCCGGCCAGATGACGGTGACCTTGCGCGACCGCGCCGACGTCGCGCTGTGGTCGACCACGCTCGATCCGAAGCCGGCCTGACGCCGTACCGCTAGCTAGTCCGCCGCGCGTACCTGGAGCGCCGCCTCCAGCGCGTCGCTCGAACACGGCTTCTGCAATCGCGGTTGGCCGGCGAATTCCGGCGGGATGCGCGCGTCAGCGCCGTAACCGGTGACGAACACAAAGGGAATTTTCAACGCCGCGAGCCGTTCGGCGACCGCAAAGCTGTTCTCGCGACTCAATCCCACATCGAGCAAGGCGAATTCAGGGACATGCGCCGCGATTGCGGCCAGCGCCTGTGCCACTGAACCGACCGTGCGCACGCTCTTCACGCCAAATCCGAGCAGGCGATCCTCGAAGTCGATTGCGATGATCGGATCGTCCTCGACGATGAGAACATCGGCGGGACAGTTTGGACCATCGGAAACGGCGGGTGCCATCATCGCAACTTGGAGCATGAGGTTTCTCTGACTGGGATACCGGGCTACGACGCCTGTACCCGGCGCGGAAGGTTCCCGGAACGAAACCACCACATCACAGTTGTCAGGTCTGTCCACTTGTGCACACAGGACCTCGACGGAACTCGCTAATGTGGAGGCGGATGGGGAGTTTAAGATGGACGCGCGAACCAGCAACGCCACCGAGATCGACAGCCGGCCGACCAACAATCTGCTGCGGCGCTTGAGCGCGGCCGATTTCGCCCTGCTTGCGCCACACGTCATGCTCGAAAGCGCCGCAGCGAATGAACTGCTCTACAACCCCGGCGACGACGTCCAGGTCGTCCACTTCCCCTGCGGACCGTCGCTTGCGACTTTCCTCGTTCCGAACGAGGACGGCCGCGATGTCGAGACCATCCTGGTCGGCCGCGAAGGCGCGGTGGGCGGCATCGTCAGCGAGGGATTCTTGCCGGCCTACACCCGGATCTGCGTGAAATTCGGCGGGCCGTTTGCGCGCATTCACGTCGGCAAGCTGGAAGCCGCCAAGCAGCGCTCGCCCTCGTTGCGCCATGTCTTCGCTCGCTACGCCGACTGCATGCTGGCGCAGATCTTCCAGTCCACCGCCTGCAATGCCATTCACTCGATCGAGCAGCGCACCGCCAAATGGATGCTGGCGGCGATGGAGCGGACCGGCGACGAGAGCAGCGTGCCGCTGACCCACGAGCAACTCGCGACGCTGCTCGGCGTCGGCCGCAGCTATGCCAGCCGCGTGCTCCAGTCGTTCAAGGCGGAGGGCGTGCTCGACACGCGGCGCGGATCGATCCTGGTCCGCAATCGCGAGGGCCTGCGCCTGCGCGCCTGCATGTGCAACGAGGCCGTGAAGATGCACTTCGAAGAGGTGCTGCGCGGCGTCTATCCGACCGAAGAGCGGCAAGCCGGCTAGCCGCCTGCCTCGCCCCTCTTCGGGGATAAGGAGCGGCCGCACTATCCCGCCGGGCGGGAACCTGGGCTAGTGTCCCCCACATGAGCGGGGCTTTCCTTCACACTCTCTTCGACATCGCAGCGTGGCTGGTGGCGGCAGTCGTCCTCTACTGGCTGTCGCGACAGGGCCTGCGGTTTCCGGCGCAATCCTTCGAGCGGTCCTACCTCGCCGCTTTGGTGTTCGGTGCGGGCCTCGGGGCCTATCTGTTCGGCTCCGCCAATCTGTGGCTGTCGGGCCAGAGCGGCATCGCGCGCTCCGTGGAAGGTGCGCTCGCCGGCGGCATCGTGGCGATCGAGCTCTACAAATGGTCCGCAGGGATCACGGTCCGAACCGGCGCCCGTTTTGCGCTGCCGCTGGCGCTCGGCATCGCGATCGGCCGGCTCGGCTGCTATTTCGCGGGCCTCGACGATTTCACCTACGGCACGCCGACGGCATGGCCCTGGGGTCATGATTTCGGCGACGGCCTCCTTCGCCATCCCGTGCAGCTCTACGAAAGCGCCGCGATGGGGGTATTCGCGCTGCTCTACGTGCTGGCGGTCTTGAACCAGAGCGCGTTTGTGATCACCAATGGGTTCTACCTCGTCCTTGTCTACTATGGCGCACAGCGCTTCCTGTGGGAATTCCTCAAGCCCTACGGCACGCTGATCGGCCCCTTCACGCTGTTTCACCTGCTGTCGCTGTCCATCCTGCTCTACGCCGTCGTCATGCTGGCGAGGGCGCCCAAAGCGAGACCCATGCATGAACGCGCCGTTGCGTAAGTCGCGCCCCTATATCTTCTGGGGCCAGACCCAATCTCTCTGCGAGACCTGCCTGAAGCTGGTGCCGGCCAAGATCCAGATCCTCGACAACGAGGTCTGGTACGAGAAGCGCTGCAAGGAGCATGGCGTCCAGTCCACGCTGGTGTCGACGGACGCAGTCTATTGGCGCCTGTGCAAGGATTTCATCAAGCCGGGCGACCGGCCGCTCGCCTTTCAACGGCATACCGAATTCGGCTGCCCCTACGATTGCGGCCTGTGCCCCGACCACGAGCAGCATTCCTGCCTGGCCCTGATCGAGATCACCGAGCATTGCAATCTGACCTGCCCGGTGTGCTTTGCCGATTCCTCGCCGGCGCGGACCAGCTTCACGCCGCTGGTCAAGATCGAGCGAATGCTCGACGCGCTGGTCGCGAGCGAAGGCGAGCCCGATTTGGTGCAGATCTCAGGCGGCGAGCCGACGCTGCATCCGGATTTCTTCGCGATCCTCGATGCGGTGCGCGCCCGCCCGATCCGCCATGTCATGATCAACACCAACGGCCTGCGTATCGCCCGCGAAAAGGATTTCGTGGCGCGGCTCGCCGAGAACAAGCGCGGGCTCGAGGTCTATCTCCAGTTCGACTCGCTCGAACGCGACGCGTTGATCAATCTGCGCGGCGCTGATTTGCGCAAGATCCGTCAGCAGGCGCTGGAGAATCTCGAGCATTGCGGCGTGTCGACCACGCTGGTGGCGACCATCAAGCGTGGCGTCAACGATGCCGAGATCGGCGACATCGTTCGCCACGCGCTGAGCTGGAAATGCGTGCGCGGCGTCACGCTGCAGCCGGTGCAGGATGCCGGCCGCAACGAGAATTTCGACAAGAAAACCGACCGCATCATGCTGTCGGAGATCCGCAAGCGCGTGGTCGAAACCGGCGTGTTCGGCGACAAGGACATGATCCCGCTACCCTGCAACCCCGAAAGCATCTCGATCGGTTACGGCCTGCGCAACGGCGAGAAAGTGCTGCCGCTGACCTCGCTGATCCCGCAGGAGCAACTCGTCGCATTGTTGCCCAATACGATAAGCCCGGAGAAGCATCCGGCATTGAGGGAGAAATTCATCGACCTGTTCTCGCTGTCCTCTGGACCGCTGAACACGAGCGAGCGCGTCTGCGAATTGCTGTGCTGCCTGCCGAGCTTCGAGGTGCCGCAGGGCATCACTTACGAAAACGTATTCCGCGTCACCATCGTGCAGTTTCTCGACCGGTTCAATTTCTGCGTCGGCAACGTCAAGCGCAGCTGTATCCATTTCGTCACCGAGAACGGCGCGATCATCCCGTTCGACACCTACAATTTGTTCTACCGGAACGGAAAGATCGACGGCATCCGCGCCGAACTGGCGGCACAGTCAACCGAAGGAGTCCTGCAGGCATGAGCATCAGCGACGCGCCGCCGCCAGCCCCTCCGGGACCGCCTCCTGCCCCGCCGAACCAGCGCAGCGGCTGCCTGACCGCGCTCATGGCGATCTTTGGGATCATCCTGCTGCTGCCCGGCGCCTGTGCACTCCTGTTCGGCGGAATCTCCATATCCGACAGAGGCCGGATCGATTCCGACGTCGCGCCCCTGGTGTTCCTGGGCCTCGTCGTGGGGCTGGGCGGGGTCGCCCTGATCTGGGCCGCCATCAAGGGCCGGCGCGGCTGAGCCCAGCTTTTCGCCTAACCCCCGGGAATCCCCGGACAAAATTCAATCAACCAACGGCCAAAGAACACATTGTTTTTTGGCCGTTTTTGCCTATATTGCGCCGCAACGCGTAGGGTGCCCGGTCGATATGCCGGGCTTTCCCTTTTGGGCGGAAAGCGCCCCGTTTCCAGTCTTCAAGCGTTGTTTCGAGAAGAGGTCCCGGTCTGACCGGCGAGATCGCGCTTAACCCATTGTCCGACCGCAAAGAAGCTCACTCATGAACCTTCGCAACATCGCCATCATCGCCCACGTCGACCACGGCAAGACGACCCTGGTCGACCGCCTCCTCCAGCAATCCGGCACCTATCGCGAGAACCAGAAGGTGACCGAGCGCGCCATGGACTCCAACGATCTGGAGCGCGAGCGCGGCATCACCATCCTGGCCAAGGCGGCCTCGGTGCAGTGGAAGGACACCCGCATCAACATCGTCGACACCCCCGGCCACGCCGATTTCGGCGGTGAGGTCGAGCGCATTCTGAACATGGTGGACGGCGCGCTGGTGCTGGTCGACGCCGCCGAAGGTCCGTTGCCCCAGACCAAATTCGTGGTCTCCAAGGCGCTCAAGGTCGGTTTGAAGCCGATCGTCGTGATCAACAAGGTTGACCGTCCCGACGCGCGGGCGACCGAAGTCATCAACGAGGTGTTCGACCTGTTCGCGGCGCTCGATGCCAGCGAGGAGCAGCTCGACTTCCCGATCCTCTACGGGTCGGCCAAGCAGGGCTGGATGGCCGAGAGCCCGGACGGGTCGCACGAAGCCGGCATGCAGCCGCTATTCGACCTGATCGTGCGCCATGTCGCGCCGCCGACCGTCGAGGAAGGCCCGTTCCGCATGATCGGCACCATTCTGGAAGCCAACCCCTATCTCGGCCGCATCATCACCGGCCGTATCTCTTCCGGTTCGATCAAGCCGAACCAGGCCGTGAAGGTGCTGGGCGCCGACGGCAAGACCATCGAGACCGGCCGCATCACCAAGATCCTCGCCTTCCGCGGCATCGAGCGCACCCCTCTCGACGAAGCCGAGGCAGGCGACATCGTCGCGATCGCCGGCCTGACCAAGGGCACCGTCGCCGACACCTTCTGCGATCCCTCGGTCGACACCCCGCTCGTGGCGCAGCCGATCGACCCGCCGACCGTGTCGATGTCCTTCATCGTCAACAACTCGCCGCTCGCCGGCACCGAAGGCGACAAGGTGACCAGCCGCATGATCCGCGACCGCCTGCTGCGCGAGTCCGAAGGCAACGTCGCGCTGCGCGTGGTCGAAGCCTCGGACAAGGACGCGATGGAAGTCTCGGGCCGCGGCGAATTGCAGCTCGCGATCCTGATCGAGACCATGCGCCGCGAGGGCTTTGAGCTCTCGGTGTCGCGTCCGCGCGTCGTGCTGCAGAAGGACGAGGCCACCGGCGCCACGCTGGAGCCGATCGAGGAAGTCGTCATCGACGTCGACGAGGAGCATTCCGGCGTCGTCGTGCAGAAGATGAGCGAGCGCAAGTCCGAGCTGATCGAGATGAAGCCGTCCGGCGGCAACCGCCTGCGGCTGGTGTTCTACGCGCCGACCCGCGGCCTGATCGGCTACCAGGGCGAACTGCTCACCGACACCCGCGGCACCGCGATCATGAACCGTCTGTTCCACGGCTACGCGCCGTACAAGGGCGAGATCCAGGGCCGCCGCAATGGCGTGCTGATCTCCAACGACCAGGGCGAAGCCGTGGCTTACGCCATGTTCAAGCTGGAAGATCGCGGCCCGATGATGATCGAGCCGGGCTGGAAGGTCTACAAGGGCATGATCGTCGGCGAGCATACCCGCGACAACGACCTCGAGATCAACGTGCTCAAGGGCAAGCAGCTCACCAACATCCGAACCACGTCGAAGGATGAAGCGGTGCGCCTGACCCCGCCGATCCGCATGACCCTGGAAAAGGCGCTGGCCTATATCGAGGACGACGAGTTGGTCGAGATCACGCCGAAGTCGATCCGCCTCCGCAAGCGGCACCTCGACCCGAACGAGCGCAAGCGCGCGGAGAAGTCCAAGGAAGCGGTGGCTTAAGCTTCCGCTCTCGTGCCCCGGACGCAGCGCAGCACGCAGTGATGCGCTGCTGAGCCGGGGCCCAGTTACTCTCACCACCTCCACATCACCTTGGGTCCCGGCTCTGCGGAGCGGCGCACCGGACGATGCTTCGCATCGCCGGGAAGCGCCGCACCGCGTCCGGGACACGCGAGATGTGTGTCCGTCCGGCTTCAGCACTCTTTGCGAACGTGCTAGAGCCCGCCCATGAGCTCCCTGCCCTCCTCCGTCGACGTCGCGATCATCGGTGCGGGCGCCGCCGGCCTCGGCGCGGCGCATGCGTTGGCAGGCTCCGGCCTCTCCGCGATCGTGCTCGAGGCGCGGGACCGGCTCGGCGGCCGGGCCTGGACGGTGCAGGCCTCGCCCGAAGTCACGTTCGACGTGGGCTGCGGCTGGCTGCATTCGGCGGACAACAACTCCTTCGTCGCGATTGCAAAGCAGCTCGGCTTCGAGGTCAACAAGGACCTCCCGCCCTGGCGCGAGCGCGCCTATGGCAACGCGTTTCCGAAAGCCGAGCGCGACGATTTCATGCACGCGATGGACGCCTTCTATCAGCGACTGTGGAAGGTCGCCCAGAAGGGCCAGGATTTACCCGCGAGCTTGAGCCTGGAGCCCGGCAATCGCTGGAACCCCATGATCGACGCGATCTCCACCTACATCAACGGCTGCGAGCTGAAGGACATGTCGACGCTGGACTGGGACGCCTACGAGGACAGCGACCTCAACTGGCGCGTCCGCCGCGGTTACGGCGCTCTGATCGCGGCCTATGGCGCGCCCTGCCCGGTGGCGCTGAACTGCAACGTCACGCTGATCGATCATTCCGGCCAGCGCATCCGCATCGAGACATCGCAGGGCACGCTGGTCGCGGACAAGGTGATCGTCACCGTGCCGACCAATCTCATCGCCAATGAGGCGATCCGGTTCTCGCCATCTCTCCCCGCCAAGGTCGATGCCGCAGCCGGCCTGCCGCTCGGCGTCGACGACAAAGTGACGCTGGCGCTCGAGGATGCCGAAGCCTTCCCGAAGGAAGGAAATTTGCGCGGCGCCACGATGCGCACCGACATGGGCACCTATCATATCCGCCCGTTCGGCCAGCCCTGCATCGAAGGCTTTTTCGGCGGCAGCTTTGCGCGCGAACTGGAAGATGCCGGCGAAGGCGCTATTGCAGCGCAAAGCATCGACGAGATCGCAGGCCTGCTCGGCAACGATATCAGGCGAAAGCTGAATCCACTCTACGAGTCGCGCTGGGCGCATGATCCCTTCGCGAGAGGCTCCTACTCGCACGCGCTGCCGGGACACGCCGGTGACCGCGCCGCGCTGGCGGCGCCGGTCGATGGGCGGCTGTTCTTTGCGGGAGAAGCAACGTCGCCGAACTTTTTCTCGACGGCGCATGGGGCGAGGGATTCAGGGGAACGCGCGGCGCAGGAAGCGCTGGGGGTTCTGGGCAAACCGTAACCACGCACTCCGTCATTGCGAGCGCAGCGACGTGTTACTCGATCACCCGTGTCCGCAAATCCGCATCCGGCACGAAGCACGCATCGTACTTCCCGAAAATCCGATAGCGATTCCGCGCAATGAGGCTGTAGATCGGGTCTCGCAGCGGCTTGGGTACGGCGAACAGTGCGCTCACCCAAGCCCAGCCGGGGAGCTTTGATAGCACCGTCAGCGCCGCGTCCGACTTCATGAACACCTCGCCGCCGTGAATGACGGCATTAGTGTCGGGATCATCCGGATCGATGCCGAACGCGCGCGCGAGCCGGGCGCCATAGTCAGATTGAATCGGCGTGAAGCGAAACCGCTTCGACGTGTCACGCTGCGCGACGAACCGCACCCAACGCGAGCAGAAGATGCAGACGCCGTCGAACAGGATGACGTCATCGTCAGGCCATTTGGGCATCAGTGATTGTCCAATATCAGGGCGTGACCCACGAAACACAGCGTCATGGCTTTTTGCCAGCCGCCGGCTTCAGCGCGCGATCGAGTTCGGCACTCGCGGCTTTGACGCCGGCCTCGCCCTCGATCATCCAGTGCCCCTCGCTCCCCAGGGCCGGCAGCGCACGGAACTCGACCTTGCCGCCGCTGCGCCGAAACGCGTCGACCAACGCAAGCGAAAATGCCGGTGCAAAGTAGCTGTCATTAGCGGCGACGAGCCACGTGACGGGGATGCGCGCGGCCTTGCCGAATTCAGCCGCCGCCGCGAGCAGCGTGTGCGGCGCGCAGATCCGGTTCGGCTCGTCATTGGCATGGCCACCGCGGCCCGGCGCAATGGCGATGATGGCGGAGATCGTCTTCGGATCGGCATTCGCGAGCGCCAGCGCGCCCCAACCGCCGGCGGAATGGCCGATCACGATCGCGGCGTCCTTGCGGATAAAATCCTGCTTTCGCACATCCTCCAGCGCGAGCGCGATCTCGTCGGCCGTTGCGCGGCCCGAGCGCACATAGTCCGCCTCGTCGCAGCCACCCTGGTCCTCGACATAACGGCCGCCTGTTACGCCATGGCCGAGCCGTTCCGGCACCAGCACGGCGAAGCCGCGCGCGATGAGGAACGCCGTAAGTGCGCGGTATTCCGGCTGTGGTGTTTGCGCGCGCCGCAAGCCATTTTGCGTCGAAGCATGCGCGATCACCGCAAGCCGGAACGGGCCAGCACCCGGCGGGCGAAACAGCAGGGCATGTGCGGCGATGTCGGTATCCGGTGACGGCACGCGCCATTGCTGCCGGCGAAACGGATCGCCCTCCGCTCCGGACGAACCAAAAATGACCTGAGCGCGCACGGGCGGCGCGGTCAGCAAGGCCAAGAAAGCCAGAAGCACGAGAATGTTGAGGAGCCGCATGAATTGCCGGAGGCGAGAACTGCGACAGTTAGACTAGTAGGAACGAATCATTATCGGCAGACTTTCTGCGTTGCCATTGCCGTCCATTCGTTGCCGCAGAGCAGTTTTGCACTGGCGCAGAGCACCCGGGTGCCATTCGAATCGGCGTTTGTCTTTTTTCGGTACAACATGGTTCAAATACTGATGCAGAAAGTCCACAGGTTAACCGATAATTAAGGATAGGTCTTGCCGCCGGCGCGGCGACTTGGTTTGATCACGTCCATGAGCACAACCCTGATCGAGGTCCGGCCGGCCAAAGCCGCAGATGCAACTGCGGTGGCGTCCACCCATGACGAAGCCTGGCGCTCCGCCTATCAGGGCATCATTCCCGGCGCCGAACTGGAAAAGCTGATCAACCGCCGCGGTCCGCAATGGTGGGACAGCGCGATCCGCAAGGGCAGCCGCGTCAGCGTCCTGGTGTTCGGCGACAAGATCGCGGGCTACGCCAATTACGGCCGCAACCGCGCCCGTAGCCTGCATTTCGACGGCGAGGTCTACGAGCTCTATCTGCGTCCTGAATTCCAAGGCCTGGGCTTTGGCCGCCGCCTGTTCACCGCGGCCCGCCGCGACCTGATGCAGAGCGGCCTGAAGAGCATGGTGGTGTGGGCGCTTTCGGACAACGATCCGGCCACCGAGTTCTACCGCGCGCTGGGCGGCCGCATGGTGGCGCGCTCCTCGGAACGTTTCGGGCCGAAGTCGCTCGACAAGGTTGCCTTCGCTTGGACCAATTGAGCTGCTGAAGTCCGGCCGGCAGCGTTTTCCTTCCGTCGATACCGTTGCCTTGAGCCGGTGATCGCCGGATTCATTATTTCACAAAAACGCGATGGATCAGCGGGCCAAGCCCGCGTATGACAGCGCCAAAATCGCTGCCGGGTGCGATTTAACCTCGGCAACAACGGAGCCTTGAATGCGTATCGATGCGGTCTCGATCGGGAAAAACGTCCCCCACGACGTCAACGTCATCATCGAAGTCCCCGTAGGCGGCGAGCCGATCAAATACGAGATGGACAAGGAAGCCGGCACGCTGGTGGTCGACCGCTTCCTCTACACGCCGATGCGTTATCCCGGGAACTACGGCTTCATTCCGCACACGCTGTCCGATGACGGCGATCCCTGCGACGTCCTCATCATCAACACCCGCGCCATCATTCCAGGCGCGGTCATGAGCGTGCGCCCGGTCGGCGTGCTGTTCATGGAAGACGAAGCCGGCGGCGACGAGAAGATTCTTGCGGTGCCGTCGTCGAAGCTCACCCAGCGCTACGACAAGGTGAAGTCGTATTCCGACCTGCCGGACATCACGCTCCAGCAGATCCAGCACTTCTTCGAACACTATAAGGATCTCGAACCAGGCAAGTGGGTGAAGATCCTGCGCTGGGGCGGACCCGGGGATGCGCACAAGCTGATCCTCGAAGGCATCGATCGCGAGAAGAAGAAGAAGGCCTGAGCTCTGCTCCCTCGCTCCGCTTGCGGGGCGAGGTGAACTACACCGCCGGCTTCGGCAGCCCCGCAATCGCGCAGGCCGCACGCAAGGTGTTCACGAGCAGGCACGCGACCGTCATCTGACCGACGCCGCCCGGCACCGGCGTGATGGCGCCAGCCACGGTGAGCGCTTCCTGATAGGCAACATCGCCGACGAGACGCGTCTTGCCGTCGTCCTTCGGGATCCGGTTGATGCCGACGTCGATCACGGTCGCCCCCGGCTTCAGCCAGTCGCCGCGCACCATCTCGGACTTTCCGACCGCGGCGTAGACGAGATCTGCGCGCTTCACGAGCCCGGGCAGGTCGCGCGAGCGCGAATGCGCGATGGTCACCGTGGCATTCTCGTTCAGCAATAGCTGCACCAGCGGGCGGCCGACGAGGTTGGAGCGGCCGATGACGATGGCGTTCATGCCTTCGAGCGAGGCATGCACGCTCTTGGTCAAAATGATGCAGCCGAGCGGCGTGCAGGGCGACAGCGCCTCGAAGCCGCCGGCGAGGCGGCCGGCATTGTTTGGATGCAGCCCGTCGACGTCCTTGGCGGGATCGATGGCATTGACGACGGCTTCGGTGTTGAGGCCCTTGGGCAGCGGCAATTGCACCAGAATACCGTGCACGGCGGGATCGCCGTTGAGTTTTGCGACCAGCGCCAGGAGATCTGCCTGCGAGACGTCGGCCGGCAGCTTGTGCTCGAACGAGGCCATACCGGCGGCCTGGGTCTGGGTGTGCTTCGAGCGAACATAGACCTCGCTCGCCGGGTCACTTCCGACCAGGACCACCGCAAGGCCCGGCACGAGATTGTGCTCGCGCTTGACGCGTGCGACCTCGTCGGCGACGCGGGCGCGCAGTTCCGCGGCGATGACTTTTCCGTCGATGATCTTGGCGGTCATGTCAGTTCCCTTAGTCTGTCGATTTGGCTGATGCGAGCTGGCGCAGGGCTTCGCCGAGCCGCGCCGGATCGCCGTCGACCGCGATCTGCTTCAGCCGCGAGGTCGCTCCCGACAGGAGTTTGACGCTGGCCTTGGGCACGCCAAGCGATTTCGCCAGCAGCACCAGAACGGCCCTGTTGGCCTCGCCGCCATCGGCGATGGCGCGCACACGCACCTTGAGCACGCTACGGCCATCGGAGAGCTGCTCGATCCCGTCGATGTCGTCGCGGCCGCCGCGCGGCGTTACCCGCAGCGCGATGCTGATGCCTGCGGCCCCGTAACGCCAAGGTTCCTTGATACCAAGGTTCTTTGGCAACCCAGGGCGCTCCAGCCTGCTTAGATCACGTTCGGGTAGATGTAATACAGGATCACCCGCTCGATGAACATGATGAGCAGGATCAGGATGATCGGCGAGATGTCGAGGCCGCCGAGGCTGGGCAGGAAATTGCGAATCGGCGCCAGGACCGGCTCCGTGATTCGGTACAGGAACTCCGCTACCGCCGAAACGAACTGATTGCGGGTGTTCACGACGTTGAAGGCGATCAGCCAGGACAGGATCGCGGACGCGATCAGCAGCCAGACGTAGAGGTCGAGCACGATGATGACGATGTCGAGAACGGCACGCATGGCTTTTGAAGACTCTGGCTTTTGAAAATTCTGGCTGCGGTCGGGATTGACGCCTGTTGCTAGATATCGGTTCCCCCCGGTCCAAACAAGGGAAGTCGGTGCCGGGATGGCTAAAACCGGGTTACACCCGTCCTTGACTTGACCTTGGCGGGGACTTAAATGGCGCCCGGTTGTCGGCCGCATTGACCAGAGCGGCCTACAAAAGGGGCCATAGCTCAGCTGGGAGAGCGCGTCGTTCGCAATGACGAGGTCGGCGGTTCGATCCCGCCTGGCTCCACCAGCCTTCGCTCGCTTCGCGAGCTACGGCTAGGCAAGCCCGGAAGGTCTCTCGCGGCGAAGTGAGCGAAGGCTGCCCCGCCATAGCCCGAAGGGCGACGGCGGGCTCCATCCGAAATCCCCCCTACTTCCCCGTAAACCTCGGCGGCCGCTTCTCCATGAAGCTCGCGACTCCCTCCCGGAAATCGCTGCCGTTCAGCGCCACCATCATGTCCCGATTGGCCGCGATCGTCGCCTCCGCCAGCGTCTGGAATGGCACCTCGTAGAGCTGCCGCTTGATCACGGCCATCGCGCTCGGCGAGACGAAATCGGCGAGGTCGCGCGCATAGGCATAGGTCTCCTCGCGCAGCTTCTCTGGTGAGCAGAGCCGGTTGACCAAGCCGATCCGCAGCGCCTCGTCACTCGAAACACGGCGCGCCGAGAGCAACAGATCCATCGCGTTGGCGTGGCCGACGATTCGCGGCAGCATCCAGCTGATGCCGTGCTCGGCGATCAGGCCGCGCCGCGCGAAGGCTGTCGTGAACACCGTGTTGTCGGCGGCAAAGCGCAGGTCGCAATAGAGCGCGTGGACGAGGCCGATGCCGACGGTCGCGCCGTTGAGCATGGCGATGACAGGCTTTCCGATCGACGGGTAGAAGCCATAGCGCGTCTGCCAATCGGGCCGCCGGTTCATGTCGAACGGCGGCAGGTTCGACGCACGTCTGATATCATCGGGGTCGAGCCCCTTCAAT
Source organism: Bradyrhizobium sp. Ken64 (assembly GCF_055807555.1). Lineage (NCBI taxonomy): Bacteria > Pseudomonadati > Pseudomonadota > Alphaproteobacteria > Hyphomicrobiales > Nitrobacteraceae > Bradyrhizobium > Bradyrhizobium sp. Ken64. Next base: position 80,529 of record NZ_JBVVPA010000007.1, read on the forward strand.
GCATCCATGTCGGCACCGGCGCAGAAGGCACGGCCTGCCCCGGTGATGACGATGACCCGGACATTGTCATCGGCGCTCGATGCTTCCATCGCATGGCGCACGTCCCGCTCCATGATGGGCGTCCACGCATTCATGCGGTCGGGACGGTTGAGCGTGATGGTCGCGACCTTGTCGCTGACCTCATAGAGAATGTGTTCGTAGGCCATGACGCTCTCCCTCTGTTTGCCGGCGCAATTTCGCGCGCGCTCGTTGGCACCGAGCTTAGCATATCAAGGGATGAGACAAGGGCTTGCGCCAAGAACCTGCGTTAAGGACCTGAGAAGGCGCGATCACTCGGCGGCTTGCGCCAGAACCGGCCGACGCGCCAGCCAGCCGTCGATGAAATGATCAAGCCAGGCGCGTTCCGCGACATCGTAGACGGCACGGTCCGCGAAATGATGATGCCGCTGCCGGGCGCCGGGCGCGCTGAGCCCGTCATAACCGCGCGTGGTCCAGCAATGCATCATCGCGTAGGTCACGTCAGGATGAAACTGCACGCCGAAAGCGTTGCCGGTGCGGAACGCCTGCACCGGAAAATCATCGCCTTCCGCAAGCAGTTCAGTGCCGACCGGCAACTCGAAGCCTTCGCGATGCCAGTGATAGACCCGCGCCGGCCAATTCGGGCAGAGCCGGTGTCCCGCTGCTGTCGGGCGGATCGGGTAGTAGCCGATCTGGGTCAGTGCATCCGCATGCGGCGCAACGCGGGCCCCTAACTGCTTCGCCAGCATCTGCGCGCCGAGGCAGATGCCGAGGAACGGCCGCTGTTCGCGGAGCGGGATTTCGAGCCAGTCGATCTCGCGGCGGATGTAGTCGTCGGGATCGTTGGCGCTCATGGGACCGCCGAAGACCACAGCGCCGGCATGCTGGTCGAGGGTCTCAGGCAGCGGATCGCCGAAGCGGGGACGGCGGATGTCGAGGCGATGGCCGAGCGCGCGCAGCGCATTGCCGACGCGGCCGGGCGTCGAGGATTCCTGATGCAGGATGATCAGAACCGGCAACCGGGTTTCGGAGGCAGCGACGTTCGGCGTCCTTCCGGGGAAGGGCACCACTTCTGCGCCACCAAACCTGTCCGTCCGGAACGACATGGTCTCTGCGAGTGCTATCGGTTCAGACCGCCAGCATAACTAAGCGATCGTTAATTTCGTGTGAGTTTGCGCACACACACGCCCGATAGAAAGCAAGCTCCGGGCCACTACGGACCGAGAGCTCTCTTTACTGTCTTTGCCTCTGAAACCGGCTGGTGGCCGACAGGATGAAGCCGCGCGGGAAAAACCGCAGTGCAAATGGCACAATCTTGATGCCCAGACCAGGGAGCACTGCCCGCTTGTTGGACATCAGGCCGCGATAGGCCTGCCGTGCGACCTCGGCGGCAGGAACATTGAGAAGGGCCGTATCATGTCCGGACCCAACGCCGGCGCGCGCCTGGAATTCGGTGGGCACCGGGCCCGGGCAAAGGACGGTGACGCGAACGCCGTGCGGTGCAAGCTCCGCCCGAAGGGCCTCGGTGAAGGAAATCACATAGGCCTTGGACGCGTAGTAGACGGCCATGCCGGGGCCGGGCAGAAAGCCGGCGACCGATCCGACATTGAGAAGACCGCCCTTGTTCCTGATCAGCTGATCGGCGAAGCGCAGCGACAGATCCGTCAGGGCCCGGACATTGACATCCACGATGCCGAGCTGCTCGACCCGGTCGCGCTCGAGTGCGTCACCGAATACGCCGAAGCCGGCATTGTTGACGAGATGATCGAGCTCGACGCCTTCGGCAGCAAGTGCGGCGGCGATCTTCTCGCCGGCATCCGCGTCCTGGAGATCGCAGGCGATCACGATCGGCTTTTTGCCGCCCTTGGCGGCGAGCTCGTTCGCGAGCGCCTCGAGCCGGTCCACGCGTCGCGCCGTCAGCGCAAGACGGTGTCCGTTCACGGCGAACACACGCGCCAGCTCCGTGCCGATGCCCGCCGAGGCACCGGTGATCAACGTTACCCGCTCAGTCACGATCGAAGTCTCTTGAATTGAAGTTTTTTGGCCCCGCAATGCTGGAACCAGAGCATAGGCCGAGCGCGACAGGCAAGCGGCGTCCGCCGCATAGCTACTTGAGCGGGAAACGGGGGAAGCAGGAAAACCAGGGATTTACAGGGGAAATCCGGAACCCGGGCAGCCCCGAGGCTACATTAAAGTTTCGTCATGTGGTCTGCACAACCGCCAATCGGCTGTGTGGCAGTGGGTCACCCACCGACCGCGCTGTCCTTGACCTGACCACCGGCACGATCTGCGACCGCGTGCTTCAGATCGATCCGGTCGCGTTGCGAAATCCCGAGCAGGTCGGAAGCGCGCCAGACCACATTATCCTCGAACTCGGTAACCTGGCCGTCGGCGTAGACCAGCTCCCACATCATCTGGACGACCCGCTTGCGGCCCTCTTCGTCGAGCGAGCGCATCATGATGCTGGTGAAGTGATAGAGGTCGACCGCCTCGCCCTCGACCTCGGTCGCATCCGCGATCAGGCGATCCGCGGTGCCGCGATCGAGCCCAAAATGGCTTTCGATCAGGCTGTGCAACTTGCGCTGCTCGGCAGCCGTCGGCTGGCCGTCCAGCGAGATCACGTGAACCAGCAGCGCGGTCGCCGCCAGCCGGTAATCACTGTCACCGAATGCGCGGTCCTGGGCATGGGGAGCAACAATGTCGGCGATGAATTGGCGCAGGCCGTCGAGCATATGGTCCTACCGAAATCGATGAAGCCGCGGGGCGCGGCCGCTACCAGCATTATATGAGCAGGAAACTCAACCGGCGCAATGTGCGTCAGTTCCGCGCGCCGCATTACGTTTCGGCAATCTGGAGCGCTGGTTTCTGGAGGGCGGCTAAATCGTCTCTCCGACGTCGTCCTGGCGAAGGCCAGGACCCATTAGCCCAGGGAGTCGTTTGGCGAAGACTGGTTGTGGTCCGGTACGCCGACCATCCGCAATCGATAGATTCCGCGGTATGGGTCCTGGCCTTCGCCAGGACGACGTCGGGGGCAACACCTCACGGTATCTCGTACACCACCATCTTGTCGGCGATGCCGCGCAGTGCGGCCTGCTTCTGGATCGGCCTGATCTCGCGCTGCTTGAGGACTTCGGCGACGGCCGGCGCGTCCAGCACCGGGCCGGTGATGTGGATCTCCTGCGCGGTCGAGAGGCTCTGCACGCGGGCGGCGATGTTGACGGTCTGGCCGAAATAATCCTGCCGGTCATTGAGCATCACTGCGAGGCACGGACCTTCGTGGATGCCGATCTTGAGAACAAGGTCGTCCGCACCACGCTGCTCGTTCAATTCATCCATCGCTGCGCGCATTCGCAGGCCGGCGACGATCGCATGCTCGGGTCTGACGAAAGTCGCCATCACCGCGTCGCCGATCGTCTTCACCACGGCTCCTTTCTCTGCGGCGATGATTTCCAGGAGCGCGCGGAAATGCGCCCGCACCAGATCGAAAGCGTTGAGATCGCCGACGCGCTCGTACAGCGCAGTCGAGCCCTTCAGATCGGTAAACAGGAACGTCAGGGACGTGATCTTCAACCGCTGGTCGACATTGAGATTGTCTGCCTTGAAGACGTCGCGAAAAGTCTGGTTCGACAGCATCCGTTTGGCCGTGAGGATCGGCTTGCGCTTGCCGAGCATCTCATGCAACGCATCGGCCGCGATCCACACCGAGGGCAGTACGCGATTTCCGGATCGGTTCTCGAGTGTGAGGCGCAGCGGTCCAGGGCGCATCACGGTAGTCCCCGTGGGCGCTTCCAACTTGTTGAAGACCATCGAAAGTTGCTGACGCTGGCTCGTCGGCTCGCCCTGGACATCCAGGAAGTGGGCGGAATGAGTGACCGGCTCGAACACGATGATGAACTGGCTCGGCAGATTGAGCGAGAGGATCGCCGTTTCACCCGCCGGCAATTCCAGTGCTTCGAGTGTGACTTCCTCGATCAGTCGCGAGAAGGACTCGTCACTGACGTCGACGCCCGAACTCCAGAAAATCTGCCGGACATATTCCCAGATCGGCAGGGTGTCGGGATCGTGAGCGCCGATGCGGCGCACCCGCGGGCTGACGGTAAACGCCACCTCCACCATCTCATCGACGGAGGCTTCGTATCCTGCGGCACAAAGTGCGCAGTTGTAGTCGTCATGCTTCAGAGATTTCAGTGTTGCATGCGCGCCGAGGACTCCACCGCAGCCGGGGCACAGCACGTTCCAGCTCATGTCGAACAGGCCGAGCCGCGAGGCGTGCAGAAATCCGGAGATGATCTTCTCCTGATCAAGCCCGGTGCGATCTGCAAAGTCGAGGGCATTGATACGATGGAGATCGCGATCCTCACCATCGGCGATCAACCGCGCGATGACCTCGACAACGGCCGGATCGGCCGTCTGCCTGAGAACCGAAAGCTGGGCCTGAATATCGCTCATGTCGCTCATCTCGTGTGTCGGCGGTGCCGTCAGGGCGCGGCGGCTCGTCACCGTGGCGTGATACGGAACCGCGGGGAGTGGTCCGGCTGCGTTGTGACGACGCCGAGCGGGATGACAGGGCTGGTATCGGCAAGCTCGACACGGAAGGCACCGATCAGCCGGGCCAACGCCAGCACGGATTCGGCTTGCGCAAACGGTGCGCCGATGCAGACGCGCGGACCCGCGCCAAAGGGCAGATAGGCAAATCGATCGGGCGCTTCCGTCGACATGAAGCGTTTTGGAATGAACGCATTCGGTTGATCCCACAGCTTCTCGTGCCGGTGCAGCAGCCAGGGTGCGATCATGATGATGTCGCCCTTGCCGATGGCGACGCCGGCCGCGTTGTCCTTCTCGCGCGCGGCCCGGGCGATCAGGAAGGCCGGCGGATAAAGCCGCATGGTCTCCTCGATCGCGGCGCGGGTGAACTTCTGGCGCTCGATGTCGGCCATGCTGTCGAGGTGTTCGCCACGCGTCTCGGAGGCAATTTCTTCCTGCGTGTCCGGGTCGAGGGCGAGCAGATAGAGCGCCCAGAACAGCGCGGTCGCTGTGGTCTCGTGACCCGCGAGGATCATGGTCGCGACTTCGTCGACCAGTTGCTCGTCCGAAAAACCCTTGCCGGTTTCTGGGTCGCGCGCCTCGTCCATGAGATCGAAAAGGTCGCGCGGCGGCGCGCCGTCTTGCTTGCCCATCTCACGCCGCTCGGCGATCAGCATCGCGACGAATTCGGTCCAGCGCTTGCGGAAACGGGCACGGGCAAAATCCATCGGGCTTGGCCAGGACAGCGGCAGCACCATGTCGAGCAAGTACGGCCGCCCGAGTCGGGCTCCATACTCCATGACGAAGTTGCGCAAGGTCGGACCATGCCGGTCCATGCCGAACGAGAACATGGTGCGTCCGGCGATCTCAAGCGTCATGCGCTGCATGATCTCGCGCAGATCGACCGGCTCGCTCGTTCGCCCGTCGAGCTTCGCGATGGTCTCGTCGAGCACCGCCGTCATGTGCGGAACGAGATTTGCCGTCGCACGCGGCGTGAACGCAGGCGCGAGGGTGCGGCGCTGAAACGTCCACGAATGACCCTCCGCAATCAGAAGACCATCGCCGAGCACGGGACGCAGCATGCGAATGCCCGCCGGGGTGCGCGAATAATTCTCGTAATTGCTGAGCAGGACATGCCGGATCGCATCCGGCCGGTTCAGGATGAAACTGTTGCGGAAGAAGAATCGGCCCTCGATGACGTCTTCCTCGTAGGCGCGCTGCCCCCAGGTTGCGATCATGTTCCGCTTGATCACGGCAAGCCGGGCGAGGAACGACATGTCGTCGGGCGCACGCGGCGGGGTCGGAGGGACGATGGGCCGACGCACGCTGGCGATGTTCATGGCTCGCTCCCGCAGAGGTGACGCAGGCAATTAGCTAGTAAGTCAGCTCGGCAATCGCAATCCTGTTCTCTTGGGCAGGCCAGGCGCGTGCCACAATTCGTTCTTCGCCAAATTGGGCCACGATGTTACGCCCGACCTCGCCGGCCGGAAGGCGCAGTGTTGCTGTCGAATCCGTGGGCACACCCGATTTCACGTCCGCCGGCTCCTTGCCGTCGAGCAGCACCACGTCCCGCGGCAGGCCGAAATAACCGCGCGGACGCGACATGATCACCACAGCCCCGGCGTCCTTGTCCGCGGGCCCGAGCGGACGCGCGGCGCGCAGATGCACCACGTCAGACGAGCGCGGGAAGGGCGAGCGGTAGATGTGCGTCGTCGGCGCATCCGGCAATGACAAGACGAATTCGAGCGACCAGGAAGGTTCGACCTGCGCCGGGCCCCAGCGTCCGTCGGCGCCGGTCTTCGCGCTGTGGACGGCGCCGCCCTTGCGCTCACCGGTTTCAGGATCGACCCGAAAGACATCGACGGTTGCACCGGCCACCGGCCGATTGGTCGGCGCGCCGCCCGGTGTGCCCGTCACGAGGCCGCTCAGCCTGACGCTCTGCTCCGGCATAATCGCGATCCGCGCGGGCTCGCGGCCAGCGATGAACTTGTAGATCTCGCGGAAGGCCCGGGGGTGAAATGCCACTTCGCGATGATCGAGTGCGCCGAGCACGAGGTTGGTGGCCCCCTTCAACTCCGGCCCTTCGACGCTGACGCCGGTCGGCGTACCGGGCTTGCCGATGAAACGGCCATCGGCTTGCGCGTATTTGTCCATGCCGTCGCTGCGCAAGGTGAGGAAGGCGACACCCGGTGTCACCTCGCTCTCGCCCTCGTTCAGGCCGCGCAAGAACGCGCCGCGACCGTTGAACTCGCTGTTGGGCTGGTCGTCGGTCGCGAACACGCCATGATTTGGCGTGCCGCACAGCACGGCATGGCTGACATCGCCGGCGCCGCCGTTCTTGATGACGTTGCGGATGGCATAGCCGCCGCGGGAGCTGCCGACCAGCGCCACGCGGGCCGCGCCGGTGCTGCGCTTCAATTCGGCTATGGCGGCGGCGAGCTCGCGGCGCTGGTCCTCGGTCGAGGAGCGGCCCGCCTGCTCGACCTTGTCGTCACTTCGTGCATTGGGATCGGTGAAATTGATCGCATGCATGCGATCGCGCGCAATGCCGTTGGATTCCATCCGCCACAAGGTCGTCATCCAGAGCGCGTCGTAGTCGCCATTGCCGTGGACGAACAGGATCGGCGGCACCTCGCCCGGCGCAGCGGGTGCGGGTTGAGCCGACGCACCCGTCCGCACGCTCGCAATTGCGAAAGGCAAGCTGCCGGCCCCTTGCAAGATCATCCGTCGCGACAGCTTCATCTGTTCCTCCCCGGCAAAAACATCTCTGTGCACCGCTTATACCGACCTAACCACTGGACAGCGAAGGACTTTCGCAGGCATCACTGAACTTGCCGGAATCGCCCGAAGACCACTCCAAGACAATTTCAAGACCACTTCTGCCAGCCCATTTGGAAGGGGATATGACCGAGCAGACGAACCGCCAGAAAATTGCAGCCGACGGCATCATGGCGCCGCTGCGGTACACCGTATTCCGGCGCATCTGGCTCGCCAGCCTGCTCTCCAATCTCGGCCTGCTGATCCAGGGCGTGGGTGCCGCCTGGGCAATGACGCAGATGGCGGCCTCGGCGGACAAGGTCGCGCTGGTGCAGACCGCCCTGATGCTGCCGATCATGCTGATCTCGATGCCGGCCGGCGCCATCGCCGACATGTACGACCGCCGCATCGTGACCCTGATCGCACTCATGATCGCGCTGACTGGCGCGACAGCGCTCACGGTCCTGGCGTGGCTCAACTACATTTCCCCGGAAACGCTGCTCGTCTTCTGCTTCGTTGTCGGCAGCGGCAACGCACTGTTCGGTCCGGCCTGGCAATCCTCGGTCAGCGAGCAGGTGCCGCCCGATGCTCTGCCGTCGGCCGTCGCGCTGAACGGCATCAGCTACAACATCGCGCGCAGCTTCGGTCCGGCGGTCGGCGGTGTCATCGTCGCCGCGCTCGGCGCGGTGGCGGCGTTTGCGTGTAACGCGATCCTCTATTTGCCCTTGCTGGTGGTGCTGCTGCTCTGGCGGCGCAACACCGAACCCTCGCGGCTGCCGCGGGAGAAGCTCAACCGCGCCATGGTGTCGGGCTTCCGCTACATCACCAATTCGCCGCCGATCAAGATCGTGCTGTTGCGCACGCTGATGATGGGCCTGATTGGCGGTGCCATCATGGCGCTGATGCCGCTGGTCGCGCGGGACCTGCTGCATGGCGGCGCGCAGACCTACGGCATCATGCTCGGCGCCTTCGGGATGGGCGCCGTGGTCGGCGCGCTCAACATCCACGAATTGCGCAAGCGCATGAGCGGCGAAGCCGCGATCCGCGCCTGCACCATCTCGATGGCGTTTGCGATGGCCGCGCTTGCCGTGAGCACCGAGCCGGTGCTGACCGCGGCTGCGCTGGTGCTCGCCGGCGCGGTCTGGATGGCCGCCATCGCGCTGTTCAATATCGGCGTGCAGCTCTCGGCGCCGCGCTGGGTCGCCGGACGCTCGCTCGCGGCGTTCCAGGCCTCGATTTCCGGCGGCATCGCGATCGGCGCCTGGGGCTGGGGCCATCTCACCGACTATGCCGGCGTCGAGGTCGCGCTGCTGACGGCCGCCGGCCTGATGCTGATCTCGCCAGTGCTGGGAATCTGGCTCACGATGCCGCGCGTCGGCGCCCGTAACGAAGACGCCGACGTGCTGGCCGATCCGGAAGTCAAACTGTCGCTCACGGCGCGCAGCGGACCGCTGGTGGTCGAGATCGAATACCGCGTCGCCCAAGAGAACGCGCGCGCCTTTCACAACGTGATGCAGGACGTGCAGCTCTCTCGACAGCGCAACGGCGCCTATGGCTGGTCGATCGCGCGCGACATCGCCGATCCCGAATTGTGGACCGAACGCTACCACTGTCCGACCTGGCTCGACTATCTGCGCCAGCGCAACCGCTCGACCCAGTCCGAACGCGCGTTGCATCAGGAGGCGATCGATTTCCACATCGGCCCCGACCCGGTGCGGATCCGCCGCATGCTCGAGCGTCCGTTCGGCTCGGTGCGCTGGAAAGAGGAGACGCCGGACCAGGCAGCAAGTGAGGTGCTGCCCGTGGTCGCCACCGCGGCGGGAAGCAGCACTTAGGGTTTTGCGAGTCCGTAGCCCGGATGGAGCGCAGCGCAATCCGGGGCGATTTCACCGCGGACAAAACCCGGATTTCGCTGCGCTCCATCCGGCTCAGACGCGACGTCTTACTGCCCGTGATCCGTCAGCACCTTGTCGCAGCCTTTGGTGAGCCGCGTACGGTTCTGCTTGAGGCAGGCGAGCACAGCCTGATCGCCATTGTTCATCACCGGGCGGCAGAAGCGCGTGACGTCGCGCGCACAGGCATCGTGACCGGGCTGCTGCGCTGACGCAGCCGATGCAAACAGGATCAATGGAATGATGAAAAGAAATCTGGTCATCGCGTAATGCCTCTTACCCGGAAGATGTGCGGGGGAAGCTAGAGCGACGATCCCGAAGCCGCAACGGCTTTATTGGCAGGCGGGCTTGCGCCGCCGCGTGGCTCCGGCATTCACGCCGGGGCACATCGCGAGGGGAGCTGACCGACGCAACGACGCTATCGTTGCTGTTACTGACCGTCCTGGGCGTCAGCGACCTTGCGTGACGCGCCGCCCTTGGCGAGGTCCTTGTCCATCACCGCACGGCAACCGGCGCTCAGATCGGAACGATGCTTCATCATGCACGCCGTGATCTTCGGGATGTTCGGGATTTCCGACGAGCACAGGCGGAAAGCGTCGCCGGTGCACTGCTGCTGCGCTTCGGACGAGAAGGCGAAGCTGGAGCCGGTCGAGGCGATCGAGAGGATGGCGGCAAAGCCCAGAGCCAGGCTGGTGTCGCGGATCTTGCTACTCAAGGTCTTGGTGTTCAGCGAGTTGGTGTTCAGCGAGTTGGTCATTTGAAGCTCCCATTGGCACCGCTGGAAGCGGGCCCGTTGTTGATGGGATTGACCATGCTCCAGCAAAACAGTTTCCACTGTGATGACGGTCACGGGAGGCCCACCCTCTGTGACCTCGGTCACGTTGGAGCACCTCGCTGAAATTCCTTCATATCCGCTGTCGTGTTGGTGTCACGTTAACCGATCCTTCGCATTAATGGCTCGGCGAGCGGGAAATTCCGCCGGTTTGGTTGCGTAATTGGAAAGAATGGCGATGCGTAATGCGTTGGGCCTGATGCTGGCCAGTGTAGTTGCGGCGGTCGTGATCGCCGCCGGCGGTTGGTTCTATTATTCCTCGCGCGCCGACCAGGCCGCTCCCAAGACGATTGCCGCCCGTGCCGCCGATCAATTGCCGGCACAGGCGAAGCTCGCCGCCAAGGACGACGTCGCGACCACGGCGGCCATTGCGGCCAAGCCGGCGGCAGCCGCCCCGGCGCCCGCACCCGCGCCGATGCCGGTACAGCAGAAATCGACCTGCGCCAATCCCAACGCGCTCGGCGTCTCCCGCGTGGTCGAGATCGACACCACCGGCGGTCCAGGCTTCGGCTTCGATCATTTCAAGCAGTTCGACTTCCTCACCGACAAGGAGGTCGTGCTGACCTTCGACGACGGTCCCTGGCCGGTCAACACGCCCGCCGTGCTGAAGGCGCTCGCGGATGAATGCACCAAGGGCCTGTTCTTCTCGGTCGGCAAGCATGCGACCTACCATCCCGAAATCCTGCGCCAGGTGCTGGCCCAGGGCCATACGGTCGGCACTCACACCTGGTCGCACGTCAATCTGAACGGCAAGAAGATGACCGAGCAGATGGCCAAGGACGAGGTCGAGAAGGGCATTAGCGCGGTGAAATACGCGCTCGGCACCAATCCGGCGCCGTTCTTCCGCTTTCCGCAGCTGCAGCACAATCCGGCGATCGTGAGCTATTTCGGCACCCGCAACGTCGCGATGTTCTCGACCGACATCGACTCCTTCGACTTCAGGAAGGGCGCCTCGCCGGAGAAGATCATCGAAACCGTGATGACCAGGCTCGATAAGCTCGGCAAAGGCATCATCCTGATGCACGACTTCCAGAAGCATACCGGCGAAGCGATGCCGGCGCTGCTCGCGCGGCTCAAGGCCGGCGGCTACAAGGTCGTGCAGATGAAGGCCAAGACAACACTCGAGTCGCTGCCGGAATATGACGAGGCGCTGCTGAAGGATATGAAGGTGCCGACCTCGAGCGCGCGTCCGATCGGGAGCGTGGTGCAGACGGTTTCGCAGTAACGCGCCCGATCAGATCCAAAACTTCTCGCGTCATGGCCGGGCTTGTCCCGGCCATGTCCTTTTTGGGACCAATGCCCCTTACCAGTAGATGCCGTGTCGATGCAGTTCGCTGATGATGCGGCCTTCGGTCCATGTACGCTTGTGCTTCGGCTTGTCCGCCTTGGCCGTCGTCTTCGCGGCGGGTTGGGTCGTCGCGGGCGCTGAGGTCGTCGTGGTCGTGGGTGTGGCGGCCGCCGCAGGCGTCGTGAGCGAAACCGCCGGCGGGCGATCGAGATATTTCGGAGCTTCGACAGCAGGCGCTGCTTCCCTCACCTGTGTCGGCGTGGCAGCAAGCGCCGGCGCCGTTTGCTGAACCGAAGCCTGCCCGTTGGCAGAGGACAGCGACAGGCTGCGCGGTCCTTCGGCCTGGGCAGATGCAGAGACCAGCACCATGGCGGCCACCAGAATGATCTTGCGCATATGAAATCTCCCCGTGTTTGGCGTGCTCGAAACACTACGGGAGACGGGCCCCAGGTTATGTGATTGCGATCACTCATACTGCCGTGCGTTCACGGTGACCGAATGCCCCGGTCAGAACGCCTGGCTTGCGGAGAGCAAATGAGCTGGGGCGCTGGTGCCGCAAGAGGGATTCGAACCCCCGACCCCGTCATTACGAATGACGTGCTCTACCAACTGAGCTATTGCGGCGAACTCTGCCGGGGCCCGCGCGAGGCCGGTCCCGATACGCGCGCTCCTGATATCGGGCGGGGCCCGAATTGGCAAGGTGGCGCCGGCTCCCAAATGCCGCTCACCCGCCCCAGCGAGACCAGAATCCGCGCCAGCCGCCGGCCTGGGCCTTTGCATGGTCCCTGGGCGTACCGATTTGTTCCGTAAATTCATCGCTCGGACCTTCGTCATCGATCCCGGGATCATCCGGGGCGCGGACGATCGGGATGACGGCGGGAAAAGGTGCTGGTGCAGGTTTGCCGAGGTCGGCGCGTGTCCTGAACACCGGCGTCGCCGCCGCGGGCGATGATTCGGCGACCTCAGGGGCCGGTTTGACCGGCTCGGCTGGCGTGACGGCCGGCTCTTCCTTGACGGTTTCTTTGGCGGTCTCCTTGGCGGTTTCCTCTAGGATTTCCTGGGTCTCAAGGGGCGGCGAATTGTCCTGCGCGGCAGGCGCCGGATCCGGCGCGATGACAGCCGGTTCCACGGAGCTCTCGCTCGGGGCCGCCGTCACCCGCTTCGGCGGCGGGGCGGCCAGCATGGCTTCCTCGAAGGCCGAGGATTCGATCGTGTCGCCCTTGCCGGAAGGAAGGCTAGCGACCGGCGTTTGCCACTGGAAGGCGTCGAGGCGGCCGGTGACCGGGGAAACCGGACGCCAGCGATCGCTGACATAACCGTCCGCGGTCCAGGCCGGATCATGGCGGGCGCGCACCGCGCGCAAGGTCCAGGCGCGGGCCCGGCCACCGTCACCATGCTCCGTGCGCTCGAGCTCGGCCATCAGCAGCGCCACGCGCTGGGTCGGATCGTTGACGTAAGGCGCCAGCACCGCGCGCGCACGGGCGAACTCAGACGCATCGATCGCGGCGCGCGCGATCGCCAGCTGGCCCTCGACATAACCAGCCTTGTCGGCAGGAATCTTGGCAGCAAGCGTCTCGACCCGCTGCAAGCGCTGCCGCGCGGAATCGCCGAGCTTCACATGCGCATAGGCATCCGCAAGATCAGGATGCGGATTGGCGAGCCAGGCGGTTTCCACCAGCTTCATGGCGCGGCGCACCTGATGCGCCTCGCTCTCGAATTTTGCAGCGAGCACCGCGGCCGGAACCAGGGTCGGCGCGAGCTTGACCGCCTGCATCACGCTCTCGCGCGCGACGTCGCGGTCCATCGTTTCCAATTCCAGCGCGCGGGCGGCGAGCAGCACGCCGCGCTGACGCCGATAGGCCTGCTTGTCGATCAGGCCCGCGGACAGATTCGAATCGAGGATCGCGAGCGCGCCACTCCAGTCACCGCGCGCGCAGCGGAAGCCTAGCACCGCCTGCGAGGCCCAGGTCGAGGACGGCGATAGCTTGATCGCTTCCTCGGCGATCATCACCGCGCCGACCGCATCGTCGGCGCGCTGCGCCTCGATGAACAGGCCGCGCAGACCGAGCAGGCGCGTGTCCTCGCGCTCGGCCATGACACGGAAGACACGCTGGGCCTCGTCGCGATTGCCCTCGAGCTGCGCGGATTGCGCATGCAAGAGAAGCGCAAGCGGATCGTTTGCGGCCAGCCGCCGCGCGGTATCGGCGTGACGACGGGCAAGCGCGGTGTCGCCATGGCCGATCGCAAGCAGGCCGTGGGTGATGGCGTGGCGACCGCGAGCATGACGCCTTTCGTGACGACGGCGGCGCAGACGTCCCGGAGCGCGCCAGACCATCGTCAGCAGGCTCCAGACCAGCACGACTGCCGCGGCAAAGAGGCCAAGCAAGAACACGAATCGGGGAAGCGTTGTTGTGACGCGGAAAGCGCCCGCGGTCAGGACGAGGTCGCCGGGCTGATCGGCAACCCAGGCCGCGCCGGCCGCCGCCAGCGCGATCAGGACGAGGAAGAGGACGATGCGAAGCATGACGATCCCTATACGCGCTGATTGTTGCGCGAACCTTTATTGACCAGGCTTGACGAGATCCGCCATGGCGGCGTCGGCGAATTTGCGTGAGGCGGCGAGCGCGGCGTCACGGGCATCGGCCTTGTCGAGCCAGGCTTGCGCCGGTGCACGATCGGCCTCGGGCAGCGTCTTCAACTCGCGCCGTGCCTCGACGAAATCGTTGCGCAACGCAGCCGCCGTCACCCGTGCGACGATGGCGCCGCGATCATTGCCGACCCCGTCGGTACGCTCGATGCGGACGAGTTTTGACGCCCCCGCCTGAAGACGCTCGACGATTCCGGTGCCGCTGGCCGGGGCTTCCGCCGGCGGCGACAATTTTGGCACGATGTTGAGGAGCTCGCGACTGAGCGCGACCGGCGTCGGAATGCCAGACGATGCAAAGGTGTCGAGCGGCTTCAGCATATCCGGCTTTGCTGCCAGCGACCGCGCCGCAGCGAGTTGCGACACATAAGCGTCGCCGTGGCGAACGGCGACGTCGAGCAGGGCTGCCGCCACCACATGGCGCAGCGGCTTGTCGTCCGTCGCCTTTGCGTCGGCGATCTTCTCGCCCTGCTGTGCGAGTTCCGCACGTTCGGTCTTGCTGGCACGCTCGAGTTGCGCGAGGCGGTCGTTGAGAGCGGCAAGATCGGGCGCGGCAGCGCGTGGCGCCGATGTCGCGTCGTTCAGGGCGCTGGCAGTCTTGTCGGACTGCGCGCGCAGATTGGCGATCTCGCTGCGCAGGCTCGTTGTGGATTTCTCCAGCGCATCGATCCGCGCCACCATGGCCGGATCGGCGGCAGGCTTGCCCGCTTTGGCTTCGACCGCAGCCACGCGCCCGCTCAGCGCCTCCACGATTGCGCCCGTCACTTGCGGAGCAGCCGGCGGCGCCTGCACCGCAGGCCAGCCCAGCATCCAGCCGACCGCGATCACAATGGCGGCTGCGACGGCGCCGGAGAACGGAGCGATAACCCAGGGCGAAATTGACGGCGATACCGACGCGGACGCAACGGAAGATTCCTCTTCGGCAGGTTCGGGCTGCGGCTCGGCAATGGCTTGTTCGGACTTGTCTACTTCAGACTTGCCATGCTCATGCACGGCCTGTTCGGTCGCGGCCCGAGGCTCGCCCGCCACCTCCTGCGGCTGGGTCGAGACTTCGGTTGCCTCGAGGTCTATGGTGGGCGGGATGCGCTTGGCGCGGCCGGACTCGGGAGCCAATCCTGCGTCTTCAGGCTTGTCGTCGGCCATCGTGACGGTTCCTCACACTTACCTGCCTTGAACGAACGGATCCGATTGCGTCGGATTCGGCCCGACCTCTTACGCCAAACGGGTGCGCAAAGCACGCTCCAAGGTGTCAAATAGGGCATTTTCGTCCGGCGTCGCCGCCACCAGAACCTGCGAGGCACCGGCCTCGCGCAGCACGCCAGCGACCGTCTCGGACAGGCAGCATTGCGGGATCGCCAGAGCCGAGATTTCGACACCTTCCGCCCGCGCGGCCTCCAGGAAAGCCCGCGCGCTGCGCCGGGAGTAGTGCAGCACCGCCTCGATCCCATGGGCGGCAAAACCCTCACAGACATCGCGCGGCAACAGCTTGACCGGGGCCATGCGATAGGTCGTCTGCGTGACGACGTTGAAGCCTTCGGCGCCCAGCTCACCGCCGAGGTCGCGCGAGAGATCCGCGCCCGCGAGATAGAGCAACGTGCTCTTTTTCTTCAGCCGCTTGTCGCGCGCGCTCTGCATCACCTTGTCGCGCAGGGCCGCGGCGTCGCCGTCGGCGACGATCACCTCGGCAAAGCCGGCATCGCGCCCGGCGGCGGCCGTGTGCTCGCCGACGGCGAACAGCGGCAGCTGCAGGAGACCAAGGTCCGGTAATTGTGACGCGACGGCACGGATCGCATTGGCCGATGTGACAATGACGGCGCTGTAGCTCGTTTCACTCTTGTCATGGAAGGCGACCGGCTCGAACTTGAGCACCGGCGCGAGCAGCACCACATGACCCCGTACACGGAGATTTTCCGATGTCACCTCATTGTCGGGATGCGGCCGTGTGACAAGAATGGACATCGCTTGTGTTCCCGAACCACGTGGCGTGACGCTTTCACGAGGGACGGCCGCGCGTGACGATTGCGCTGGCCGACCCCGGAATGCTACCGGACGTACCAGAACTCTGCTTTGCGGATCAGCGCAAGGGGGGTGAGAAGGGCGCAAATTGGATAACAATTCGCCAATGCTGGTACTGGGCATCGAAACCACCTGCGACGAGACCGCCGCAGCGGTGATCGAGCGCGCGCCTGACGGCAGCGGCAAGATCCTGTCCAATATCGTACGCTCCCAGATCGAGGAGCATGCCCGTTTCGGCGGTGTGGTACCGGAGATCGCGGCCCGCGCCCATGTCGACCTGCTCGACGGCATCATCGACCGCGCCATGACTGAGGCCGGCATCGACTTCGCCCAGCTCGACGGTGTCGCGGCCGCCGCAGGCCCGGGACTGATCGGCGGCGTCATCGTCGGGCTCACCACCGCGAAGGCGATCGCGATGGTGCACGGCACGCCGCTGGTCGCGGTGAACCATCTGGAAGCGCATGCGCTGACGCCGCGCCTGACCGACGCACTCGAATTTCCCTATTGCCTGTTTCTCGCCTCGGGCGGCCATACCCAGATCGTTGCGGTCACCGGCGTCGGCCAGTATGTGCGGCTCGGCACCACCGTCGACGATGCGATCGGCGAGGCCTTTGACAAGGTCGCGAAGATGCTGGGGCTGCCCTATCCGGGCGGGCCGCAGGTCGAGCGCGCAGCAGCCAGCGGCGATCCCGCGCGCTTTGCGTTTCCGCGGCCGCTGCAGGGACGCCCCGACGCCAACTTCTCGCTATCGGGATTGAAGACGGCGGTGCGCAACGAAGCAAGCCGGTTGGCCGAGATCACGCCGCAGGACGTCAGCGATCTCTGCGCGAGCTTCCAGGCCGCCGTGCTCGATTCCACCGCCGACCGATTGAGCGTCGGTCTCAAACTTTTCCGCGAGCAGTTCGGTGCGCCGCGTGCGCTGGTGGCGGCCGGCGGCGTCGCCGCCAATCAAGCGATCCGCGGCGCGCTGCATGACGTTGCGAGGAAAGCCGGAACACAACTGATCATGCCGCCGCCGGCGCTCTGCACCGACAACGGCGCGATGATCGCCTGGGCCGGCGCCGAACGTCTCGCACTCGGCATGACCGACACGATGGAAGCACAGCCCCGCGCGCGCTGGCTGCTCGATGCGAACGCGAGGGCACCGGCCGGATACGGCAAGACACGCGCGGGATTCTAGCGATGACAGCGTTCCAATCTGTCGCGGTGATCGGCGCGGGCGCCTGGGGCACGGCGCTGGCGATGGTGGCGGCGCGGGCCGGACGGAACGTGACGCTGTGGGCCCGCAATCCCGAGCACGCGAAGCGAATTGCATCGAGCCGCGACAATCCGCGGCTGCCCGGCGTGCGGCTTGCGCCGGAGATCATCGTTACGAGCGACCTGGGCCTCGCCGCGCAGGCGGACATGCTGCTGATCGCAGTGCCCGCGCAGCATCTGCGCGGTGCTGTCAACATGCTCGCCTCGCACCTGGAAAAGCCGGTGCCGATCATTGCCTGCGCCAAGGGCATCGAGCACGGCACCCATAAATTCATGACCGACGTGATCGCCGAGGCCGCGCCTCACGCGCAGCCGGCGATCCTATCGGGCCCGAGCTTTGCCGACGATGTCGCGCGTGGCCTGCCGACCGCGGTCACGCTGGCGGCGAGGGAGGAAGCGCTGGCCAACAGCTTGGTGCAGGCGCTGGGCTCGACGACCTTCCGGCCCTATCACTCCACCGATGTCCGCGGCGTCGAGATCGGCGGCGCCGCCAAGAACGTGCTGGCGATCGCGGTCGGCATCGCGGTCGGGCGCAAGCTCGGCGCTTCCGCCCAGGCCGCACTCACCACCCGCGCCTTTGCCGAGCTGACACGCCTCGGCCGCGCGCTCGGCGCACGCAGCGAAACACTCACGGGCTTGTCTGGCCTCGGCGATCTGATCTTGACCTGCTCGAGCCCACAATCGCGCAATTTTGCGCTCGGCCTGGCGCTTGGCCGCAGCGAGCAGCCGCCCACCGGCAAGCTTGCCGAAGGCGAATTCACCGCGCCGGTCCTGATCGAGCTCGCGGCTTCGCAAAACATCGAAATGCCAGTATCGGAAGCCGTCGCATCGATCCTGACCGGCAGAAGCACGATCGATGCCGCGATCTCGGGGCTGATGGCGCGACCTTTCAAGGCAGAGGAATGAAGATGGCATACTGGCTGGTGAAATCCGAACCATCGGTGTGGTCCTGGGACCAGCAGGTGGCGAAAGGCGCCAAGGGCGAAGCCTGGACCGGCGTGCGCAATTACACCGCGCGCCAGAATCTCGTCGCCATGAAGAAGGGCGACAAGGCGTTCTTCTATCATTCCAACGAGGGCAAGGAGATCGTTGGCATCGCGGAGATTATCAAGGAAGCCTACCTCGATCCGACCGACAAGACGGAAAAATTCGTCTGCGTCGACATCAAGGCCGACAAGCCGTTGAAGAGTCCGGTGACGATGGCCGCGATCAAGGCCGAGAAGAAGCTCGCCGACATGGCGCTGGTGAAATATTCGCGCCTCTCGGTGCAGCCGGTGACGGCCGACGAATGGAAGCTCGTCTGCAAGATGGGTGGGATGTAGGAGCTGCAGTAGCCCGGATGGAGCGAAGCGCAATCCGGGAAAGTCTCCATGTCGCACGACCCCGGATTACGCTTCGCTCCATCCGGGCTACGATATCCGAGCTTACGTTTCCGGAAGCGCAAACACCTCGCATGGCGCGGCAATGCCGCGCAGCGAATGCGATCCGAGCGCGATCAGAGGCATGTCCGTCTCGGCGGCGAGCGCGCCCGACACCAGCACGGTTCTGCCGAGCGGCTTGCACAATCCTTCGAGCCGGCTGGCGAGATTGACGGCGGGACCGATCGCCGTGAAATCGAGCCGGTTGGCGGCGCCGATATTGCCCCATAGCATCTCGCCGAGATGCAGCGCCGCACCGAACGCGAGCGGCGGCAGACCTTGCGCACGGCGCTCCGCGTTGAGATACGTCATTCCGGCTTCGGCTGCGCTCGCGGCACGCAGAGCTGCATCGCACGCTTGGCGCGGTGACGCCCCGACCACCGGAAAGATCGCGAGCACGCCGTCGCCGATGAATTTCAGCACCTCGCCGCCGAAGGCGTGGACCGCGCCGGCGATTCGATCGAACCATGCATCGAGCGCCGCGATGACGCCGGCAGGTGGCGTGGTTTCCGACAGGAGCGTGAAATTGCGCAGATCGGCATAGAGCAGCGCGGCCTGAATGGTCTCGCCGAGATCGCGCCGCAGGGGTGCCGCCAGCACCCGCTCCGCGCTGCGCTTGCCAAGATAGGCATCAAGCGTCGCGCGCAACGTGGCGCGCGCGGCAAGCACCGCAAGGGGCGTCGCGGCAAAGCGCGCGGCCTGGCGCAACTGCTCGGTCTCGTCTGCGGTGAACGGACGCGGCCCGATCCAGCCGAGCAATGGCCCGTCGGGCCGTCCGACCGCGTCTTCGTGCACCTCACCGGCCGCGATGTCGCGCAGCCAGCGGCGGCCGGCATCGTTGGGCGGGTCGGGCGCGAGGCCGCCTGGTGCGAAGCCGAGCGCTTCGATCACCCGGCCGTTCTCCGCGCGCCACAACCAGGTCCGCTTCGCGATCAACGGATGCGGCACCCCCAACGTCAGGCTGCCTGCCGCAAGCGGCACGCCGTCGGCGACCAGATGTGCGCCGAGATCCGCGAGCAGGCGGTCGGCCCCCGTGCTATCGGCGGCGGCATCGACAAGCCAGGCTAGCGTCGGCGAGAGGTGCATGGCCCGATCATGACGAAGGCAGGCGGTCTTTGTCACGGGCAATCCTTGACGGGCCGCTCGCGCGCCGCCATGTCCCAGTGTCAGCCAGGGATGATCGCCGATGACCGAACCGTTCATAGTGCGACGCGAGACCCAGATCGCCGCCCCACGCGCCACCGTTTTCGCTTACCTGACCGACCCCGAGAAGATTTTGAGCTGGATGGGTTCCGACGCGACCACAGAGCCACATCCCGGCGGGCTATATCTGCTCAAAGGCATCGGTCCCCGCGGCGGCGTTGCCCGCGGCGCGTTCCGCGAAGTCGTGCCGGTGCATCGTCTCGCCTACACGTTTGGATGGGAGGGTGGCCAGGAAGTGCCGCCCGGCTCGAGCCTGATCGAGATCGACCTGATCGAACGCGACGGCGGCACATTGCTGCGCATGACCCATAGCGGGCTGCCGACCGAGGAACAGGCTGCCGCCCACGCGACGGGATGGGCGCATTATCTGGGACGGCTCACGACCGCAGCCGCGGGCAGCGATCCCGGTCCCGACAACGGCGTTTCCACCAAGACGTAGCGACGGAAGAAGGTCAGACCGCCGCGGTCGCCACCACCTGCTGCAAAAGCTGCTCGCGCCTGGCCTGCGAACGCTGGCCCTTCATGGTCGCGGCGAAGCGTTCGAGGATGCCGTCCTCGAACGCGGTGACGATGGTGTCGTGAACATAGCTCTTGCGGCAGATCGCCGGCGTGTTGGAGAGCTGATCGGCAGCGCCCCGGATCGCCTCCAGCACCTGCTTCTTGCGGCCACGCTGGCTGGTCGCGGGCGTGATCCGCGACAACGATTCCACGACCACGGCAGAGGCCATCAGCGTGCGGAAATCCTTTAGCGATATCTTGATGCCGGCGATCTCGCGCAGAAACGCGTTCACCTGCGTGGTGCTGACCGCGCGCACGATGCCGTAGGCATCGCGATACTGGAACATGCGCTTGCCCGGAACGCCCTGCAAAATCCCGATGGCACGCACGAGCTTGGCCGCGTCGCACTCTTTGCGTACCGCCTTGCCGCCCTTCGCCTTGAAGGTCAGCACGAAGTTGTCGTCTTCCAGCGAGACGTTGGACTTCAGCAGCGTGGTGGCTCCGCGGGTGCCGTTGAGACGGGCATAGGATTCGTTGCCGGGGCGGATCGCGGTGCGCGCAATCAGTTCGATGACGGCCGAGAGCGCGAATTCGCGGGTCGGCTCGTCGCCCGACAGGAACGCCGAGACCTTGCGCCGGATCTTGGGCAGCGCGCCGACGAGTTTTTCCAGACGATGCGCCTTGCGTTGCTCGCGGACCTTCTCCCAATCGGCGTGATAGCGATATTGCAGCCGGCCCGCGGCATCGCGTCCCACCGCCTGGAGATGCGTGCTCGGATCGGCCGAGTAGCGCACCTCGCGATAGGCCGGCGGCACCGCCATGGAATGCAGCCGCCGAATGATGCGGGCATCGCGGATGTGGACCCCGTTGGGTCGCACGAACGAATAGCCCTTGCCGCGCCTGATGCGGCGGATGGTCAGCTCGTTCTGGTCACCGAGCCGCAGGCCCAGTTCCCTGGCGAGGGCCTCGACCGTCCTCGCAGGCGCCGTGTCGAACGCTTTTTTCGGGCTGGGACGGCCGGAACCGGCCGGTTTCGGCCATTGTCCGAGGGCTTTGGCCAGCGCAATGGCAGCAGGATCGGCTGAAGCGGGCCGCATCGTCCCGAAATTCCGCTGATCCATCATAGTCTTATGCCTTAACCCTGTCTGTTATCGGTCAATGCCGCTGTTCTGATTTTTGTTCCATGGGGTCTCGTTGGACCCGGGTTGGCCATTTAGGGTGTTCCGAACCGCATTGCGAGTCCCGAATCAGTGAGAGGCGGTTTCTAAATACCTCTGCACGGTGCATGGCGCTCTGCGCGGGCCCCTTCCGAGGATCTGGGTAAAGACCCGAAAGCCGCCCGTCGCCCTGTTTCAAAACTGCGACAGTCGCACGAAACGGCTTGATCCTCCGCATGGCAGGCTGCTCGCCGAAGGTCCAGCTTGTGCACCTTGTCGGGTCCGGTTAGCCCGACGCATAATCGGTTCAAGGATCAAGTCGGCTCGCCAGTGGTCTGCGCTCGGCTTGCCGTATGTGGAGGGAAACATGTCCGAGAAGATCTACGACGTCCCCGCGGAATGGGCGAAGCGCGCCTGGGTCGACCAGGCCAAATACAAGGACATGTACGCCCGCTCGATCTCGGACCCGAACGCCTTCTGGGCCGAGCAGGCCAAGCGCATCGACTGGATGCACGCTCCGACGAAGATCGAGAACGTCTCCTTCGCGCCGGGCAACATCTCCATCAAATGGTTCGAGGACGGCATCCTCAACGTCGCCCATAATTGCATCGACCGGCATCTCCACAGCCGGGCCAACCAGACCGCGATCATCTGGGAAGGCGACGATCCCTCGCAATCCCGGCACATCACTTACCAGGAGCTGCACGACGAGGTCTGCCGGATGGCCAACATCCTGCGCACCCGGAACGTCAAGAAGGGCGACCGCGTCACCATCTACCTGCCGATGATTCCGGAGGCGGCCTACGCGATGCTGGCCTGCGCGCGGATCGGCGCAATTCACTCCGTGGTGTTCGCCGGGTTCTCGCCCGACAGCCTCGCGCAGCGCATCAACGATTGCCAATCCAAGGTGATCATCACCGCGGATGAGGGCCTGCGCGGCGGCAAGAAAGTGCCGCTGAAGGCCAATGTCGACGCCGCGCTCGCCAAGGCAGACGGCGTCGACTGGGTCGTCGTGGTCAAGCGCACCGGCGGCGCGGTCGAAATGAATCCCTCGCGCGACCTCTGGTACCACGACGCCGCCAAGATGGTGACGACCGAGTGCCCGGTCGAGCACATGCACGCGGAAGATCCGCTGTTCATCCTCTACACCTCAGGCTCGACCGGCCAACCCAAGGGCGTGCTGCACACCTCCGCCGGCTATCTCGTGTTCGCCGCGATGACGCATCAATACGTCTTCGACTATCACGATGGCGACGTCTACTGGTGCACCGCCGACGTCGGCTGGGTCACCGGCCACAGCTACATTCTGTACGGGCCGCTCGCCAACGGCGCGACCACGCTGATGTTCGAAGGCGTGCCGAATTACCCGGATAATTCGCGATTCTGGAACGTGATCGACAAGCACAAGGTCAACATCTTCTACACCGCGCCGACCGCGATCCGCGCGCTGATGCAGAGCGGCGACGCGCCCGTGAAGAAGACCTCGCGCGCCAGCCTGCGCCTGCTCGGCTCGGTCGGCGAGCCGATCAATCCGGAAGCCTGGGAGTGGTATCACCGCGTCGTCGGCGACGACCGCTGCCCGATCGTCGACACCTGGTGGCAGACCGAGACCGGCGGCATTTTGATCACGCCCCTGCCCGGCGCCACGAAGCTCAAGCCGGGCTCGGCGACGCAGCCGTTCTTCGGCGTGGTGCCCGAGATCGTCGACGCCGATGGCAACGTGCTGGACGGCGAGACATCAGGCAATCTGTGCCTGACGAGGTCATGGCCGGGCCAGATGCGCACGGTCTATGGCGACCACGCCCGCTTCGAGCAGACCTATTTCTCGACCTATAAGGGCAAGTATTTCACCGGCGACGGCTGCCGGCGCGATGCCGACGGTTATTACTGGATCACCGGCCGCGTCGACGACGTCATCAACGTCTCCGGCCACCGCATGGGCACGGCGGAAGTCGAGAGTGCCCTGGTCGCACACGAGAAGGTCTCGGAAGCCGCCGTGGTCGGTTACCCGCACGACATCAAGGGCCAGGGCATCTACGCCTATGTGACCCTGATGGCCGGCATCGAGCCGACCGACGAACTGCGCAAGGAGCTCGTCACCTGGGTGCGCAAGGAGATCGGCCCGATTGCTGCGCCCGACCAAATCCAGTTCTCGCCCGGCCTGCCAAAGACCCGCTCCGGCAAGATCATGCGCCGCATCCTGCGCAAGATCGCCGAGGACGAGCCGGGCAGCCTGGGCGACACCTCGACCTTGGCCGATCCCGGCGTGGTCGACGACCTCGTCAAGAACCGACAGAACAAGAAGTCCGCGTAAGGCAGTCTCGTGCCCCGGACGCAGCGCAGCGCTCTTTAGCGGTGCGCTGCTGAGCCGGGGCCATGCAACGGCAGACACTGTGGTTTTCCGGGGCCCGGCTCGGCGTCGCACCGCTTCGCGCTGCGCCGCGTCCGGGACACGGACCGCCTCCCGCATCACCGCCCCTGAAACAACGGCCGTTCACATCGTCACGCACTTGTCAGGCCGCGCCCCGGCGCCCGGGCATCTTTCCGGCTGAGTGTTGTTTTCAGGTCATTTACTTTGTTTCGAACATTTCCTTTGTTCCCCCTGCTGGCTGGCCCTTGGCGGCCGTGCGTGGAAACCATCCGGTTAACAGGCGCGGTTAAGAATGTCGCCTGACAAGGACTTGCGACAAGACTTGCGACAAGGACTTGGCGAGCCAGCGATTGCCGGTTTTGCATAATTTTGGACGGTCCGTTCGGGGCAAGGGGAAAATCGATGTCGATGAGGATTGCTGTGGCGCTGGCCGCCACCGTCGGGGCTGGGGTCTTGATGTCGACGGCGGCGCAGGCGCGGCCGGAAATGGTGGGGACACACCTGGCCGACTATTCGCCGGGCACCATCGTGGTCAAAACCAACGAGCGTCGGCTCTATCTCGTTCTCGATAGCGGCCACGCCGTGCGCTACCCGGTCGGCGTCGGCAAGTCCGGGAAGCAGTGGGCCGGCACCACCCGCATCGACGGCAAGTACCGCAACCCGGCCTGGGCGCCGCCCGCCGAGGTGAAGCGCGACAAGCCGACCATCCCCGACGTCATCCCGGGCGGCTCGCCACGCAATCCGATGGGCGTCGCGGCGATGACGCTGTCCGGCGGTGAATATGCCATCCACGGGACCAACGTGCCGGGCTCGATCGGCGGCTTCGTCTCCTATGGCTGCATCCGCATGCTCAACGACGACATCACCGATCTCTACAGCCGCGTCTCGGTCGGCACGACGGTGGTCGTGACGCGCTGATCGCCGGCATTGGGGTGAGACGGCAAGAGCCGCGTCTTTCGACGCGGCTTTTTTTGTCACCAGAAGCGCCAGCTCCGCGTGCACCAGCCGTCGCGATGGCCGCCATTGTAGCTTCGCGCGTAACCGCCGGCGAGCAACGCCGCCGAGACACTGGCCGTGCGTTTTGTCGCGACGTCGGCGAGAACGCGGCCATATTTATCGGAGCCGAGATTGGTGATCACCACGCCACCTTGCCCGAGCAGATCGCGCAATGCGCGGGCCGCGGCTTCGGCCTTGTCCAGCTCCTGCTGGCAGGAGGCTTTCATCTCGGGTGCATCGATGCCGCGCAGGCGAACGCGCACGACGAGATCGCGGCCGTTGCGCTGACGAACGCGTGCGAGAAAGGTGTCGCCGTCAATGGTGCGAACGACCTCGACCGGCTCACGGACGTCAGGACTTGCCTGCTGTAAGATGATTTCGGCGTCCCGCGATTGACCGTCAGTCGCACGAGGGAACGGCCAGTTCATCCCGTGCCGGAACGTGAACACCACGGCCACCACGATTCCGACCACGAACATCCACGGCAACAGGCCTGAGAAACGGCGACCGAATGGCGAGCCGCTGTATGAAGGCCGATATGGATGGCTTGGATCGAAACGCGACATCCGCGCACGCTAGGGCTGAGTCGGGCAGTCCGGCAAGCGAGCCTCAAAAGACAAGCTTCAGAAGTCGGAAGCGATGCCCTTGCGCTCCCAATCGCCATAGCGGGTCGGCTCGGGTCCTTTTGGGCCCTGCAACTCCTTTGGCGCCGCCTGGCCGTCGTTTTTGGCTCGGACTGCCGCAGCCTGCCGGCGCGCTTCGGCCTCGGCCAGCGCACGCTGGGCGGCCGGCGTGAGCTGCTTGCGGTCGGAAACGGGAGGCTGGTCACTCATCGCTGGGCTTTCTAGCGCAGGGCGAGGCACAGCGCGACGCCCAATAACGCATTCCTGAAATCGGGCCCGGAGGGCTGAAAAAGCCGGAAGCGATTCTTACATTTGGCATATTCGCGTGCGAGAGATCGCTTTCTCAAGGCATGCGCCCGTATCGGCGGAACTGCCGCTCGCTAAGAACCTTAAGCCGCATGCCTTCTCAACGTTTCGCTCCTCCATCCGAAGTGCCCGGTCTCGCGGCGCGGCGGATTGCCGCCGACATCGTCGACGGCGTGCTGCAAAAGCACCGCACGCTTGACGAGCAGCTCGACGGCAGCGGCGCCCATCCCGGACTGAAGACGCTCCCCGACCGCGACCGCGCGCTGATGCGCCGCCTGGTCGCCACCGTGCTGCGCCGGCTCGGCACGCTCGGCCATGTGCTGTCCCGCTTGCTCGACAAAGGCATTCCCTCCGACGCGCCGCGCGCGCAAAGCGCGCTGTTGATCGGCGCCGCCCAGATCCTCTGGATGGACGTGCCCGATCACGCTGCCGTCGATCTCTCCGTTCGCCTTGTGCAATCCGACCGGCGCGCCGCGCGCTATGCCGGCCTCGTCAACGCCGTGCTGCGCCGCTGCGCCCGCGAGGGCAAGGCGCTGGTGGACGAGGTTGCCGCGCAGTCGCTGGACCTGCCTCCCTGGATGCTCGCGCGCTGGAGCGCGCATTACGGCGAGACAGTCGCAAGAGACATGGCGCTCGCGCTCAGCCACGATCCTTCGCTGGATCTCACCGTGAAGTCGGACGCCGCGCAATGGGCGAGCCGGCTCCATGGCGAAGTGCTGCCGACCGGATCGGTGCGTACGGTGCTGCACGGTGCGGTGACCACGCTTCCCGGCTTCGCCGAAGGACAATGGTGGGTGCAGGACGCCGCCGCTGCGCTGCCGGCCCGGCTGTTCGGCGACATCAAGGACAAATCCATCGCCGATCTCTGCGCCGCTCCCGGCGGCAAGACCGCGCAACTGGCGCAGGCCGGTGCGCACGTCACGGCCATCGACCGCTCGCCCGCCCGCGTGGCGCGGCTGCGCGAGAATCTGACGCGGTTGTCGCTCCAGGCCGAGACCGTCGTCGCCGACGCCGCGGAATGGGCGGGTCCTGCCGAGGGCTTCGACGGCATCCTGATCGATGCGCCCTGCACCTCGACCGGGACGATCCGCCGCCACCCCGACGTATCCTGGCTTCGGCAGGAATCCGACATCGCCGCAATGACCGCGCTCCAGCGGCGGCTGCTGCAAAAATCGGTCTCGCTGCTCAAGCCCGGCGGGACGCTGGTCTACTGTACCTGCTCGCTGGAACCCGAAGAGGGCGAGCATGCGGTCGCCGCGCTGCTGGCCGCAGAGCCTGGGCTTCGCCGGGTTCCGATCGATGCGTCCGAGGTGTCGGGACTCAGCGAGATCGTCACCGCCGAGGGCGATTTGCGCACTCTGCCCAGCCATCTGCCGAACGCCGATCCCAAGCTCGGCGGGCTCGACGGATTTTTCGCGGCCCGGCTCGTTAAATCCTGATTTTGCACTGGATTTTGCAACCACGGCGCTGATTCGCGTCGTTCAAGGTGGTGTCGGCCGTCCGATTTTGGGATTAATAAGGATTCGTCGGAATCCTCTCCCCCATCAAGGCAAGGCGTGTCGGTCGCTCAACGCAGACGTATCTCGACGCTGGTGATGAACCGCTTCGCGCGGAACATGCTCGCGCGCGCGAGCGGCGGTTCCGTCGCCCTGTCGCGGGTCTGGCCCGGCCGCGCCGACCGGCTGATCATCGCGCCGCATGATCTGCGCACCGCGGATGCGACCCGCGCCGCCGAGATCTATGCCGGCCGCTTCGTCTTCGCCGGCAAGATCGTCAATTGCCACGGCCGTTCGATCTTCGATCTCGAGCCTCCGTCGGAGGATTGGGAGGTTGCGCTGCTCGGCTTCGGCTGGCTGCGCCATTTGCGCGCCGCCGACACCGCGCTGACGCGCGCGAATGCGCGCTCGCTGATCGAGGACTGGATCGCCAACCCTGCCACCAAGCGCCGTCCCGTCGCGCGACGCGCCGACGTACTTGCGCGACGCGTGATCTCCCTGCTGTCGCAGGCGCCGCTGGTGCTCAACGACACCGACAACAAATTCTACCGCCGCTATCTGCGCGCGCTGGCGCGCGAAATCCGCTTGCTGCGCTACACCATGGTCAACATTCCCGACGGAGTGCCGAAGCTCCAGGTGCTGATCGCGCTGTGCTATGCGGCGCTGTGCCTCGCCAACCAGGCAAGTCACATCCGCAGCACCTCGAAAAAGCTCTCGGATGAATTGCAGCGGCAGATCCTGCCCGACGGCGGGCATGTCTCGCGCAACCCGGGCGCGCTGATCGAGCTCTTGATCGACCTGTTGCCGCTGCGGCAGACCTTTGCCGCGCGCAACATCGCGCCGCCGCCCGCGCTTCTCAACGCGATCGACCGCATGATGCCGATGCTGCGCTTCTTCCGCCACGGTGACGGCAATTTCGCGCTGTTCAACGGCATGAGCGCGACACCCTCGGACCTGCTCGCGACGCTGCTTGCCTATGACGACACCCACGGCGCGCCGATGTCGAATATGCCCCATACCGGTTTCCAGCGCCTCGATGCCGGCCAGACCACGCTGATCATCGACACCGGCCCGCCGCCGGCCGCCAGCGTCAGCCACGACGCCCATGCCGGCTGCCTGTCGTTCGAACTGTCCTCCGGCATCAGCCGCATCGTCACCAATTGCGGCATGCCGACCACGGGCCGCGACAATTGGCGGCCGTTCGCACGCGGCACGGCAGCGCATTCGACGCTGACCTATCACGACACCTCGTCATGCCAGTTCGTGGAGATGTCGGCGATGAAGCGGCTCCTGCACGGCGCTCCGATCACCAGCGGCCCCGTCGAGGTCGAGAGCTATCGCGAAATCGTGCAGAACGGCACGCTGCTCACGACGTCGCATGACGGTTACCTCACAAAATTCGGCGCGATCCACCGCCGCGTGCTGATGATCGCCAATGACGGCGCGCGCATCGACGGCGAGGACACGCTGTCGCCGCCGCAAGGCGGACGTTTCAAGGGTCCGGATGCCGATTTCGCGCTGCGCTTCCATCTGCACCCGGCGGTGAAGGCGAGCCGGCTATCCGATGCCCGCGGCGTCATGCTGGTGCTGCCAAACCGCGACGTCTGGACCTTCGAGGCGCTCGACGACAAGGTGGAGCTTGAGGACAGCGTGTCCCTGGCCGGCAATGACGGCCCGCGCCGTACCGCTCAGATCGTGATCCGCCAGGATGCGCGGCAGGCGCCCTCGATCCGCTGGAGTTTTGTCCGCTCCACCACCTCGCCGGCGATCACGAATGCCCGCAGAAATGCGCGGCGGGAGCCGGAACTTCCGCTGTAGACGCCTGCGATTCGGCCCGATCTGATCGTTGTGAAAACGACCGAAAACTGCTATCGAGCCCTCGCTCGCGCGACTGGCGACCTTGGATGGAGCACCATCGGGAAGCGCGGGACATAGCTGCCGCGCGCCTGGGCATTACTCCTTCAAGAAAGAGGATCTTGCTCATGACTGACCATCCCCGCCGCGTCACTCGCGCCCTTCTCTCCGTTTCCGACAAGACCGGCCTGATCGACTTCGCAAAGGCGCTTGCCGCGCACGATGTCGAACTGATCTCGACCGGCGGCACCGCAAAGGCGATCGCCGCGGCCGGCCTTGAGGTGAAGGACGTCTCCGAGCTGACCGGCTTCCCCGAGATGATGGATGGCCGCGTCAAGACGCTGCATCCGAAGGTGCATGGCGGCCTGCTCGCGATCCGCGACAACAAGGACCATGCGGACGCGATGACGGCGCATGGCATCGCGCCGATCGATCTGCTCGTCGTCAATCTCTATCCGTTCGAGGCGACCGTCGACAAAGGCGCGGGCTTCGAGGATTGCATCGAGAACATCGATATCGGCGGCCCCGCGATGATCCGCGCCGCCGCGAAGAACCATGACGACGTCGCCGTCGTGGTCGAGGCGCAGGACTATCAGGCCGTGCTCGACGAGCTCGCCGCCAACAAAGGCGCGACCACGCTGAAGCTGCGCCGGCGTCTTGCTGCAAAGGCTTACGCGCGCACTGCCGCCTATGACGCCGCGATCTCGAACTGGTTCAATCGCCAGCTCGAGATCGACGCGCCCGACTTCCGCGCCTTCGGCGGCAAGCTGATCCAGTCGCTGCGCTATGGCGAGAATCCGCACCAGACTGCGGCGTTCTATGCGACGCCCGACAAGCGTCCGGGCGTCTCGACCGCGCGGCAGCTCCAGGGCAAGGAGCTCTCCTACAACAACATCAACGACACCGATGCGGCCTATGAATGCATCGGCGAGTTCGACGCCAAGCGCACCGCGGCCTGCGTCATCGTCAAGCATGCCAATCCCTGCGGCGTCGCGGAGGGCTCCGACCTCGTCAGCGCCTATCGCAAGGCGCTGGCCTGCGATTCCACCTCGGCCTTCGGCGGCATCATCGCGATGAACCGCGCGCTCGATGCCGACACCGCGCGCGAGATCACGAAAATCTTCACCGAGGTGATCATCGCGCCCGACGCAAGCGAGGAAGCGATCGCCATCATCGGCGCGCGCAAGAACCTGCGACTTCTGCTCGCCGGCAGCCTGCCCGATCCGCGCGCACCGGGCCTCACCGCCAAGACGGTGGCGGGCGGCCTGCTGGTGCAGAGCCGCGACAACGCGGTGGTCGACGACATGACCTTCAAGGTTGTCACGAAGCGCGCGCCCACTGATGCCGAGATGCGCGACCTGAAGTTTGCCTTCCGTGTCGCAAAACACGTCAAGTCCAACACCATCATCTATGCCAAGGATCTCGCCACGGTCGGCATCGGCGCCGGCCAGATGAGCCGAGTCGATTCAGCGCGGATCGCGGCACGCAAGGCTCAGGATGCGGCCGCCGAGCTGAAGCTCGCCGAACCGCTCACCAAGGGCTCGGTGGTGGCGTCGGATGCGTTCTTCCCGTTCGCCGACGGCATGCTCGCCTGCATCGAGGCCGGCGCCACCGCCGTGGTGCAGCCCGGCGGCTCCATGCGCGACGACGAGGTCATCAAGGCCGCCGACGAGCACGGCATCGCCATGGTGTTCACGGGCACGCGGCACTTCAGGCACTAGATCTGTCGTGTACTAAACTCTTAACGGGTCGTCCCGGCGAAGGCCGGGACCCATAGCCCAGGAAGTAGTTTGGCGTGCGGTACTAGCCGCGTCGCGGCAACGAGAAATCACGCGGTATGGGTCCCGGCCTTCGCCGGGACGACACTAATTTTCCCGCACCCGCATCAACAGCGCCAGCCCCGCGACGAAGAACACCACCAGCACGGCCATGCCGGCCTTCTGGCTCGCCGTCACCGCGGTGATCACGCCGATCAGGAGCGGGCCGATGAAGGACGTCACTTTCCCGGTCAGCGCGAACAGACCGAAATACTGCGCGATGCGGTCCTTCGGTGCGAGACGGATCAGGAGCGTGCGTGAGGCGGCTTGCAGCGGACCACCGGCTGCACCGATCAGGCAGCCCAGCACCAGATAAGCGCGCTCGGCCGCAGCGGCGAACATTGCACCGCCAGGCGCGGGCGGCGCGACCTTGATGAAGAAGATCGAATCCTTGTCGACCAGCAGGATCGCCGCCAGCGCCAGCAGCAGGACCAGCATGCTGCCGGCGATCACGCGCTTCGGCCCGAAGCGATCGTCCAGCTTGCCGCCAAACCACGCGCCGAACGCGCCGGCGATCGCGAGCATGATGCCGAAGGTGCCGATCTGGATCGTGTGCCAGCCGAACGTGCCCGCGGCATAGATGCCGCCGAAGGCAAACAGCGACACCAGACCGTCGGTGTAGATCATGTTGGCGAGCAGAAAAGCCGCAAGCGATTTCTGCTGCGGCAGACCCTTGATCGATTGCTTCAGCTCCGACAGGCCTTCGTGCAGCGCCTCACGCACCGGACGCTTCGCCGGATAGTCCGGCGTGAACAGGAACATCGGCGTCACGAAAACGATGAACCAAAGCCCGGTCAACGGTCCGGCGGCGCGGTCGCCCTGATGGCTGACGGGATCGAGCCCGAACAGAGGCGTGAGCCCGAGCAGCGTGCGGCCGGTCTCGGGATTGGCCGCGAGCAAACCGAGCACGATGATCAGGCTGACGATGCCGCCGACATATCCCGTCGCCCAGCCGGTGCCGGAGAGCCGGCCGATGCGATCCGGCGGCACCAAGGTCGGCATCATTGCATTGTTGAAGAGAGTGGCGAATTCCGCGCCGACGCTGGCGAGCGCGACCGCGGTGAGCAGCGGCGGAATGATCGAGGGATCGCCCGGCTTGCCGATCCACAGCGTGCAGGATGCCAGCACCAGCACTGCGCCGAATCCGGCGATCCATGGCTTCCTGCGGCCCGAAGCATCGGCGATGGCCCCCAGCACTGGCGACATCAGCGCGATCGCGAGGCCCGCGGCAGCCATCGCAAAGCCCCACAGCGATTGCCCGGTGGCGGGATTCGGCGCAATGCCTGTGGCGAAATAGGGCGCGAACACGAAGGTCGTGATCAGCGTGAAATAAGGCTGCGCAGCCCAGTCGAAGAAGATCCAGCTGACGACGGCGGCACGCGGCGGATAGATCCGCGGCGCGCCGGCGATACGCGCATCCGGGGCGATCGTCGTCACTCCATCATCCTCATCACGAACAGTTTTGCCTCTGTCGGGGCAAACCGTATAGCATTGCAGCGCTGCATGTGAACTGCCCATGGCCTTTGCGGAAGTTTGATGATGTCGTCTTTTTCGACACGGCGGACATTTTTCGCCTTCCTTGCCACTCTGGCGTTCGGACTTCCGGCCGCGACCGCGCAGGATGCGCGGCGGGCCTATGTGCCGCCCGCGCTCGACACGGTGCATGCCGTTCCCGCCGAGCACGGCATGGTGGTGGCGCAGGAGAAAATATCCGCGCACGTCGGCGCCGACATCCTGCGGCGCGGCGGCAATGCCGTCGATGCCGCGGTCGCGACCGGCTTTGCGATGGCCGTGACCTATCCGCGCGCCGGCAATATCGGCGGCGGTGGCTTCATGGTGATTCACTCCACCGAGCGTAACGAAGACATCACGATCGATTATCGCGAGACCGCGCCGGCTGCGACCACGCCGCAGATCTTCCTGGATGCCGACGGCAAGCCCGACGCGGCGAAGTCGCGGGATTCCACGCTCGGCGTCGGCGTGCCCGGCACCGTCGCGGGTCTTGCGCTGGCCCTGGAAAAATATGGCTCGGGCCGGTTCACGCTGGCGCAACTGCTCGAGCCCGCAATCGCGCTCGCCCGCGATGGCTTCCTCGTCGCCGACGACATTGCCGACACGCTGCCGGGCTGGCACAAGCGGCTGGTGCGCTGGCCCTCCTCGGCCAGGATCTTCTCGCGGCCCGATGGTACGCCGCTCGGTGAAGGCGACAGGCTGGTGCAGAGCGACCTCGCCGAAACGCTGTCGGCTGTCGCCGCACAGGGCTCGCGCGGTTTCTATGACGGGCCGGTCGCTGAGAAACTCGCCAAGGCCGTGGCTGACGCGGGCGGCATCATGACGCCCGCCGATTTGAAATCCTATCGGGCGGTGATCCGCGCCCCGGTGCGCGGCACCTATCGCGGCTATGACATCGTGTCGATGCCGTTGCCGTCGTCAGGCGGCGTGGTGCTGGTGGAGACGCTCAATATCCTCGAAGGTTTTCAGCTCGCCGATCTGAAGCAGGGATCGCCGGCCTCGCTGCATCTGTTGATCGAGGCCATGAAGCGCGCCTATGCGGACCGTGCACGCTATCTCGGCGATCCCGCCTTCGTCAATGCACCGATCGGGACGCTCACCGCCAAGGACTACGCCGCCAAGCTGCGGGCAACCATCTCCGCCGATCGCGCCACGCCGTCGAAGCAGCTCGTGTCCACCGCGACCTCACCGCATGAGGGCAGCAACACCACGCATTTTTCCGTCGTCGACGGCAGCGGCAACGCCGTCAGCAACACCTATACGCTGAACTTCAGTTACGGCGTCGGTCTCGTCGCCGACGGCACCGGCGTGCTGCTCAACAACGAGCTCGACGATTTCACCGCAGCGGTCGGCGCTTCCAATGCCTACGGCCTCGTCGGCTTCGAGGCCAATTTGCCCGGGCCGGGCAAGCGGCCGCTGTCGTCGATGTCGCCGACCATCGTGCTGAAGGACGGCAAGCCGGTTCTGGTGACGGGCTCGCCGGGCGGCAGCCGCATCATCTCGACCGTCCTCCAGGTGATCGTCAACGTCCTCGATTACAAGATGGACGTCGCGGCCGCCGTGGCCGCACCGCGGCTGCATCACCAATGGCTGCCCGACGAGGTCCGGGTCGAGAGCGGCTTCCCGGATGATGTGCTGCTCGAGCTGAAGGCGATGGATCATCTCATCGTCGCGCCAATGGGGCAGACATCGGCGAATTCGATTGCGGTGACCGCCAACGGTCCGCTCGGCGCGCCCGATCCACGCACCCGGGGCGCGGAAGCAGCGGGGCAGTAACTCTGTCCTTGCATGGCGCGAAGGCCGGCTTGCGCGCGACGCCGCGCGTGCAACCACCGCGAGGCGAGAGAAACTGCCAGAGACGCGCGGACGCGTATTGCATGCGGACTGGCGGGCACTGTCACGCAGGGCGCAGTGAGAAACTTACCGCCCCACCTGATACGGCCCACCCTTTTCGAGGGCGCGGCTGTACGCTGGCCGCGCATGAATGCGCTCCAGAAACGCCATCGCCTTGGGATGGCCAAGCTCGAGCCCGCCGCGCGCCTGGGCTGCTTCGAGCGGAAAGCTCATTTGGATATCGGCGGCGGTGAACTCGTTGCCGGCGAACCACTCGCTCTTGCCGAGTTCGCCTTCCCAATAGTCCATGTGCTGCTTGAGCTGCGGATTGACCAGCGCGGTGAGCGCCTGGTTCGAGACCTTGCGCACCAGCGGGCGCAGCAACGCCGGCGCGCGCTTCGGCATTAGCGTGAACAGCAGCTTGAGCAGCAGCGGCTGCATCGCCGAGCCTTCCGCATAGTGCAGCCAATAGGTGAAGCGCAGCCGCTCAGGCGTGTTCGGCGGCGGGACCAGCCGGCCGTTGCCGTAGGTGGCGATGAGATATTCGATGATCGCGCCTGATTCGGCGATGGTGTTGCCGTTGTCGGTGATGACGGGCGACTTGCCGAGCGGATGGATGGCCCGGAGTTCCTTCGGCGCGCGCATGTCCGGCTGGCGCTGATAGCGCACGATCTCGTAGGGCACGCCCAATTCCTCGAGCAGCCACAGTACGCGCTGCGAGCGGGAATTGTTGAGGTGGTGAACGGTCAGCATCGCGTGGTCCCCGAGGCTAGGCATGGTCGGTCGGCCGCGCGTTCCTGCCAGCCCGGGAACGCAATGTCGAGCCATCCGGACGGATATTTTCATCCGGGTATATTGACCTTTACAATTTACCCGGGTATTAAAGCTGCCATCGCGACGGATATGGCAATGATTCCAATGCAGAAAACTTTCACCGCTTTCCAAGGGCATCGCCGTCTGGTCTCCGGGCCGGCAGGAGAGGTTGCGCTGGTCATCAAGCGGATGGCGGAGCGGCCGGACGAGCCCATCATCATCTTCGAGGACGCCACGGGCCGATCGATCGACTTCGATCTGCGCGGCGGAGACCGCGAGGTGCTGGCGCGGCTGGCGAAGCTTGTGCCGCCCCCGGTTGAGGAGACCGCATCGCCGAGCGAGCCGCGCGGCCGCGGCCGGCCGAAGCTCGGCGTGGTCGCGCGCGAGGTGACGCTGCTGCCGCGGCACTGGGAGTGGCTCAGCGCGCAAGCAGGCGGCGCCTCGGTCGCACTACGGAAACTTGTCGAAGAGGCGCGCCGTGCCAGCGGCGACAAGGACCGCGAACGGCAGGCCCGCGATGCGGCCTATCACTTCATGTCGACCATGGCCGGCAATCTGCCGCAGTTCGAGGAAGCTTCCCGCGCGTTGTTTGCGGATGACCGGCGGCGTTTCACCGGGCTGATCGCAGATTGGCCCGCCGACATCCGCGACCACATCGTCAAGCTCGCCTATAGCGACCGCGCCTAGGCGCGCGCCTTCACACAACCCTATCGACGGCCGAGCCACGCGCACTTCGCGTGGCGACGGTTCCGCACGCCCTGATGAAAGGCCAATCCATGTCCGCCGCCAAGCCGCTCTGGAAAAGTTTTCTGCGCTTCCTCGCGCCGTTGATGCTGAGCAATGCGCTGCAATCGCTGTTCGGCACCCTCAGTAACGTCTATCTCGGCCAGATGATCGGGGTCGACGCGCTCGCGTCGGTCTCGGTGTTCTTTCCGGTGTTCTTCTTCCTGTTCGCCTTCGTCATCGGGCTAAGCACCGGCGCCACGGTGCTGATCGGCCAGGCCTATGGTGCGGGCGAGCAGGGCCGGATCAAGCTCATCGTGGGCACGACGCTCGCAATCGGCCTGCTGCTCTCGATTTCAATTGCACTGATCGGCGGCATCTTCAGCCGGCAATTGATGATGATGCTCGCAACGCCCGCGGACATTCTCGACCAGGCCAGCGCCTATGCCCGCATCATGCTGCTCACCATGCCGCTCGGCTTCGCCTTCCTGCTGATGACGGCGATGATCCGCGGCGTCGGTGACGCGCTGACGCCTCTGCTGGCGCTGGCGTTGTCGACCGCGATCGGCTTGATCCTGACGCCGATTCTGATCCGGGGGTCGTTCGGATTGCCCGCGGCCGGCATCACCAGTCCGGCCTGGGCGGCGGCGATCGCCAACGCGTTGACGCTGGTCGCGCTGGCCGCCTATCTGCTGCGGGGGAAACATGCGTTGGCACCGGACGCTGCACTGCTGCGCCATCTGCGGCTCAATCGTGTGGTGCTGGGACAAGTCCTCGGCATTGGACTGCCGAGCGCGATCGGCATGGTGGTGATGGCGATCGCCGAGCTGGTGCTGCTCGGCCTTGTCAACGGCTTCGGCTCGAACGCAACCGCAGCCTATGGCGCGGTCAACCAGGTGATGGGCTACACGCAGTTCACGGCGATGTCGATTTCAATCGCGGTCTCGATCCTCGGTGCCCAGGCGGTCGGCCGCGGCGACCGAGCGGGGCTCGACGGCATTGTGCGCACCGGACTTGCGTTCAACATCGTCCTGACGGGCGGGCTGGTGGCGATGATCTATCTCGCGCCGCGCGCCGTGCTCGGTATCTTCATCACCGAAGACACCGTGCTCGAGCTGGCGAAGGACTTGCTCCACATCGCGCTGTGGAGCTCGGTGCCGTTCGGCCTGGCGACGGTGTTTTCCGGGGCGATGCGCGCTGCCGGCGTGGCGCTGACGCCAATGCTGCTCGCGATCTTCGCCATTGGTGCAATCGAGCTGCCGTCCGCAGTGATCCTGAGCCGCACGATCGGCCTTGAGGGTGTGTGGGCCGCCTATCCGATCGTGTTCTGCGTCATGTTCCTTTTGCAGATGGGCTATTACCTTCTGGTGTGGCGCAAACGGGCGATCCGCGTCTGACCTGACGACATCATCAAGAGATTATGACCGTCATTAAAAGGTGGACCGGCGGCGTGCGCTGCGCCACAATGCGGAAAAGCGACGTCAGGGAGGATGATTTTGACCCGCACAGCCCCGCAATTCCTGTTCGATTTCGGCAGCCCGAACGCCTATCTCAGCCATCTCGCGATACCCGCCATCGAGCAGCGCATCGGCGTCAAATTCGAATATGTGCCGATCCTGCTCGGCGGCATCTTCAAGTCAACCAACAACAAGTCGCCGGCCGAGACGCTTGCCGGCATCAAGAACAAGCGGGAATTCCAGGCGGTCGAGACCGAGCGCTTCGTCAAGCGCTTCAAGGTTCAACCCTACGTCATGAATCCATTCTTCCCCGTCAACACGCTGAACCTGATGCGCGCGGCGATCGCGGCGCAGCTCGAAGGCGTGTTCGAGACATATGTCGAGGCCGCCTTCCACCACATGTGGCGCGAGCCGAAGAAGATGGACGATCCGGAAGTCGCGGCCAAGGCGCTGGCGTCCTCCGGCCTCGACGCGCAAAAGCTGTTCACCCGCGCCGGGGAACCCGAGGTGAAGGGCAGACTGATCAAGAACACCGAGGAGGCTGTCGCGCGCGGCGCGTTCGGCTCGCCGACCTTCTTCGTCGGCGACGAGATGTTCTTCGGCAAGGAGCAGTTGCGCGAAGTCGAGGAGATGGTGTCGGGGAAGTGATTTTCTCGAAGTAGGGAAACCGAGCAATCTCCTCAAGGTCGTCCTGGCGAAGGCCAGGACCCATAACCACCGAATCGCGTTTGGCGATAAGCTGGGGCTCCGACTTGTCCGACAACAGGCAGTCGGGGTAATGGGTCCTGGCTTTCGCCAGGACGACGGCAAGAAACAACAAGGACGATCCCATGCGTATCCTCGTGGTCGGCGCTGGCGCCATCGGCGGCTATTTTGGTGGCAGGCTGTTGCAGGCGGGCCGCGACGTCACCTTCCTGGTCCGGCCGCGGCGCGCCAGCGAGCTCGCGAGCGCCGGCCTCGTCATCAAGAGCCCGAACGGCGACGTGACCTTGAAGAATCCGCCGACCGTTCAGGCCGACGCGCTCAAGGACAAGTTCGATGTCGTGCTGCTCAGCTGCAAGGCCTTCGATCTCGAGGACGCCATCAACTCGTTCGCGGCAGCAGTCGGGCCGAATACCGCGATCATCCCGATGCTCAACGGCATGAAGCATCTCGACATCCTCGACGACAAGTTCGGCCAGGAGCGCGTGCTCGGTGGCCTCTGCGCCATCGCCGCGACGCTCAACGAGAAGCGTGAGGTGGTGCAGCTCCAGCCGATGCAATCGATCAATTACGGCGAGCGCGACGGCAAGCTGTCGGATCGCGTCAAGACGATCGACGAGGCCTTCAAGAGCGGCATCAATGGTGCCACGGCCAGCCAGAACATCATGCAGGACATGTGGGAGAAGTGGGTATTCCTGTCCTCGCTGGCGGCGTCCACCAGCCTGATGCGCACCTCTGTCGGTAATATTCTTGCTGCGCCCGGCGGCAGGGATTTCCTGCTCGGCATGCTGGACGAGACCAGCGCGATCGCCGCCGCGTCGGGCTACACGCCGGGCGGGCCCTTCTTCGAGCGCGTGAAAGGTAACCTCACCACCGAGGGCTCGCCGATGACGGCCTCAATGTTCCGCGACGTCAAGGCGGGCCTGCCGGTCGAGGCCGATCACGTCATCGGCGACCTCATCGCGCGTGCCGATGCCGCCAAGGTGCCGGTGCCGAAGCTGCGCATCGCCTACACGCATTTGAAAGCGTATGAGAAGCAGCGGGCGGGGTAAGCCGCTCGCTCGATCGTCATCCCGGGGCGCGCATAGCGCGAGCCCGGGATCCATAACCACAGGCCGTGGTTATGAACCGAGCTGGTCACGACGAATCTTCGCCAAACCACTCCCTGTGGTTATGGGTCCCGCATCTGCGCTTCGCTTGTCCGGGACGACAGCGGAGATTGCAGCTACATCGCGCGCTATTTGAAATACGCGAGATAGTGCGAGACGGCGGTGATTTCCTCATCGCTCATGTGGTAGGCGACATCGGCCATCGCGGCGCCACCGCCGCCGACGCGCTGGCTGCTCTTGTAGTCGTGCAGCGCCTTGACGAGGTATTCCTCGCGCTGGCCAGCGAGCCGCGCAACGGCCTTGGTGCCGGCAAAGCTATCCGTATGACATGAGGCGCAGCGGCGGCCGGCGGCAACTTGCGCGCCCTTTTTCGACAGCTCCGGATCCTTGTCCTCCGCCGCTGTCGGCGGCGCCAGCGCGGCGAAATAGGCGCCGAGATTGCGGACGTCCTCGTTGGTGATCTCCTCGGCGATCGGCTGCATCTGGTCGTTCTTGCGCGAGCCGGCGCGGAAAAACACGAGCTGCCATTGCAGGAATTGATCGGGCTGGCCGGCCAGCGAAGGAATGTTCTCGGTCTGCGAGATGCCGTTCTCGCCATGACAGCCGGCGCAGACGGCGGCCTTCTCCTTGACCGCGGCATTGTCGGCAGCGCTTGTCGGGAGAGACCCGAGCGCGAGAAGCGCAACCGCGCTGATTGCGTGTGAGATGAACTGCCGGCGCATGATTGGAATTCCGATCTATCGAACGCGTTCTTCCCGACACGCGGCGGCGCGAGCCCGGAGATTCATAACCCGCGTTCGTGGCCATGGGTTCCGGACTTGCGCGCAGGCGGCGCGCGATCAGGAACGACAGCGTGCGAAATTGAAATGAAAAGGCTGCGGTGCCCCTCGGCACCGCAGCCTCGCGTCGTCTTACACTACTTCTTGCTGTAGCTGATGCGGTAGATCGCGCCGGCCCAATCGTCGGCGACGAGGATCGAGCCGTCCTTGGCGAGGATGATGTCGTCGGGACGCCCGAGATAGCCCTGGTCGCCCTCGATCCAGCCGGAGGCAAACACCTCCTGCTTGGCGTTCTTGCCGTCTGGACCGACGATCACGCGCATGATGCGGCCGCCCTGGTACTTGTGACGATTCCAGGAGCCGTGCTCGGCGATCAGGATGTTGTTCTTGTACTCGGCCGGAAATTGGTCGCCGGTATAGAACTTCATGCCGAGCGGAGCGACGTGAGCGCCGAGGTTCAGCACGGGCGGCGTGAACTCGGAGCATTTGTGGCCCATCGCGAACTTCGTATCCGGCAGGTCACCCTGGTGGCAGTAGGGATAGCCGAAGTGCTCGCCGATCTTGCTGATCATGTTCAGCTTGTCCGAGGGCAGATCGTCGCTGATCCAGTCGCGGGCATTCTCGGTGAACCAGAACTTGCCGGTGCGCGGATCGACGTCGCCGCCGACCGAGTTGCGAACGCCCAGCGCGTAGATTTCCGCATTGCCGGTCTTGGGATCGACGCGGCGGATCTGCGATACGCTGGTCGGGGGCACGCCGATGTTGAAGGGCGGTCCGAACGGAATGTAGAACCAGCCTTCCTTGTCGACCGCGATGTATTTCCAGCCATGCGCGGCATAGGACGGCATGTCGTCGTAGACGACCTTGCCCTCGCCGGGATTGTCGAGCTTGTTCTCGATGTCGTCGTAGCGGATCAGCTTGTCGACCGCGATCACGTAGAGCGCACCATCCTTGACGGCCAGACCCGTGGGCATGTTCAGGCCCTTGAGGATGGTCTTGACCTCTTTCTTTCCGTTGTTGTCCTTGATGGCATAGACGTTGCCGAGGCCGAACGAGCCGACGAACAGCGTGCCCTTGTCACCCCAGGCCATCTGCCGCGCGGCCAGCACGCCGGAGGCGTAGACCTCCATCTTGAAGCCCGCTGGCAGCTTGACCTTCTTGACGATATTGGCGAGTTCGGCGTCCGACGCGCCGGTGGGCGGACCCGACGGCGGCGCCAGGCCCTTCTGCGCCTCGGTCTCGTCGCCGAGGAACCAGTCGTCCGGCGGATGGGTCCAGAACTCCTTGGTGCCGGATTCGTATTTCTTCAGCGGCTTGTTTTTGTCCTGCTGCTGCGCGTGACCGGCGCTTGTCCCCGCGAGAAGGGCAATTGCTGCAAGCGCCAGGATGGATTGAAAGACGGATCGATGGAATTTCATCGCGTCACTCCCCTAAGGCAGCCGTCAGGGCTGCGCATTATTTTGTTTTGTTAGTCGAGAGGCGAAGTTCGGACTCTGTCGAGAGGACAGACGCAGAAGGTTAGCACATCTGCGAGCGGTGAGAAGCGCGCCGCGTGAGCTGCATAGCGCTCAGTAAAAATTGAGACGGAAAGTCAATGATGGCGAATGCCGCGAGGGCAACGCTCTCGCTGCAGCGCGGAATCAAGATCGCGCGCGGCTAATTTGCAGGCAGCAGGAAGCCCGGAACAAAAAACGCGAAAACAACCCCATGCACAGTAGAACGGCTCCGGCCATCTTGCTGCCGGTGACTCCGAGTAGACATCTGACGCGTCGAGCGAATCAGCAAAGGTGGCGGCTACGGGGCGACGGGGTAGGGACTGTCGTCGAAAATCGTCTCATGATAGCCTTTCGACCCGACATCGCGCGCCAGCGTGCTGCGAAAATCGCGGGCATCGCGAAGACACTTCAGGACATGCGCGAAGTCGAATTCGGGCCGCCAGCCCAGCTCGCGCCGC
This sequence comes from Bradyrhizobium sp. Ken64, assembly GCF_055807555.1. Classification (NCBI taxonomy): domain Bacteria; kingdom Pseudomonadati; phylum Pseudomonadota; class Alphaproteobacteria; order Hyphomicrobiales; family Nitrobacteraceae; genus Bradyrhizobium; species Bradyrhizobium sp. Ken64. Next base: position 122,378 of record NZ_JBVVPA010000007.1, read on the forward strand.
GCGCGCTCGCTGACATAGACGCGGTCGATCGCGGGAAACAGCCGCCAGCCGCGCGCCGCGTAGAGCTCCGCACAATCCGGATAGAGCTCGCGCACCACAGCGGCCGCGTCACGTGCAAGTGCTGCCAGATGGCGCTGCTCGAACGGGCTCGTGGCCGAAATGATATAGCGCGCAAACCCGATGTTCGGCGCGCGCTCGGCGGCGAGCAGATGGGCGCTCACCGCGTCCGCGATATCCAGCCGGCGATAGAGCAGCTCGTTGGCCCGCGCATTCTCCGGCGCGCAAGCCGACCGCATCGCCGGATCGTCATCGTCTTCCGGGAAGAAGCGCGAGGTCCTCAAGACCACGACGGGCAGGCCGCGCTCGCGACGAAACAGCTCGCAGAGAGTTTCGGCCATCAGCTTGGTCGTGCCGTAGATGTTCTTCGGGATCGGCGGCAGATCCTCGGTCACCCACACTGCGGCCTGTCCCGCCTCGGAGCGGAGCTGCGAGCCGAACGCGCTGGTGGTGCTGGTGAAGACAAAACTGCGCACGCCGGCAGCCACGGCCGCTTCAAGCAGGTTGAGCGTGCCGGTGACATTGGTGTCGACAAAGTCTTGTTTGCTGTGGGTCGCCACATGCGGCTTGTGCAGCGTCGCGGTGTGGATCACGGCGGTGACGCCGTCCATCTGGCCCCGCACGAAGTCGGGATCGACGATTGAGCCGACGGCATCGGTGAAGGGCGATGGCTTCAGGTCGATGCCACGCGCAGGCGAACCCCGCCCGCGGAGCGTGCGGAGAACGGCCTCCCCGAGATGGCCCGCGCTGCCTGTGACCAGAATTGACATGTGAGACCGATTGAACCCACCCCCAACGACAGAAAGCAATCGTCCGTTCCGAGGCATTTAGTCGAGGTTCGCCGCAATCTACCAATGCACGCAGAACAAACAGCAAACAAATTGACTGTGACGGTTGTCGGAGGGAGTGTAGATGCTCCCATTGCATCCTATATTGACCGGGCATCCAGATAGTGACGCAGATGAAAAGCCCTATTCTAGTCCTGGCGACTGTGAATGCGCCGTATAGCAAAAAGCTAACCGCGCAGGAGCTTGTCCAGTGTCTGCTGGATCCCTCTTCGGCGAGGACAGCCTGCGGTCCGATGTCGTCGTTTTTTGGCGATGTTGAACCTGGATTGCAAATTGCGTTCGCTGAGATGTATGGCATCAGCCACGATCAATTGGTTGCCGCAGCGAAGGCGTTTGCCAAGTTTTCGGGGCAATCCTTCCCACTCGCGGCCTGACAAATGAGCGCTCAATCAGATTGGGCGCTACTTTTTCGCATTGCCTGTGCGATGATCCGGCAAGTCAACGCCGAACAGGAAATCATTGATCGTTGGACGTTCGGCGGCGGCACAGCGATGATGCTGCAACTCGATCATCGGACAAGCCACGATATCGATATCTTTCTCCCAGACCCTCAATTTCTTCCCTTCCTCGATCCACAGAAGCATGACTTCAATTTCGAGATCGAGCCCGCTGACTACAATGGGGACGGCGCACGCTCCCTGAAGCTTGGCTTCGAGTTTGGTGAGATCGATTTCATCGTCGCGCCGACACTAACTTCCTCGCCGACGACGCAAGCGACAGTTGAGGGCGAAATGGTCCTCCTGGAGACGATCCCGGAAATCATTGCGAAGAAGATCTATCATCGGGGCAACAACATCGCGCCGCGCGATATATTTGACATCGCGGCGGGCGGCGAAATGCACGCTGAATCTATGATTAGGGAGCTGGCCAGCTATCGCGACAGCGTCGCAGCCACGCTGGCCGCAATCGACAAACTAAAGCCTGACTTTGTGAGCGCAGCGATCAATCAGCTCACGATCAAAGACCCATACAAGCTGATCGCGAACGCAGCGCTGGAAAAGACCAAAGATCTTCTTCGCGCTGTATAGCTTGGGCGAGCGTCCCAAATTACGGGTTGGCCTCATTCCCGGTCCCGAGGACTTCGAACAGCCCGCCGTACGACCCACGCCAAAAATCGGCGCAATAGCTCTCCCCGGCAGGGATATCCAGCTCAATTTTGGACGCTGGGAGAAAATTGGAGCGGGCGAAGGGGCTCGAACCCTCGACCCCGACCTTGGCAAGGTCGTGCTCTACCACTGAGCTACACCCGCATCCTGTGTCGGTCGCATGACTGCGCCGGCAACGGCTGTCGTATGCCAAAAGCGGGAGGGGAATGCAACAGCTACCGGCGGCCTAGATTTGCAATCGGAGGCCCGATATCGACCCGAACGCGGCCAAATGACCCAAAAAGGCCCCGGAACCGGCGAATCGGCCCGCATGGATTGAAATTCGGCCGTCCCGGCCCAATTTAGGGCCAACAGCGAAGCATATGGATTTGCGACGTGCTAAAGACCCGCCAATTCCAGACATCAGACGAGGGGATGCCGTGACGATCATCGACCAGGGTAACGGAGCAGCGGGCCCGGCTGCCGCCGATCTGATCAAGGACACGACCACCCAGACCTTCGTGAAGGACGTCATCGAGGAATCGAAGCGCCAGCCGGTGCTGATCGACTTCTGGGCGGAGTGGTGTGGCCCCTGCAAGCAGCTCACGCCCTTGCTGGAAAAAGCGGTCAAGGCCGCCAAGGGCAAGGTCAAGCTGGTCAAGATGAACATCGACCAGCACCCGGCGATCCCGGGGCAGATGGGCATCCAGTCGATTCCGGCGGTGATCGCCTTCGTCAACGGCCAGCCGGCCGACGGCTTCATGGGTGCGGTCCCGGAGAGCCAGCTCAACGCCTTCATCGAAAAGCTGACCAAGGGCGTGACCGCGCCGGGTGAGCCGAATGTCGCGGAAATCCTCCAGGAAGCCGAGGCGGTGCTCGCCGAGGGCGATGCCGCCGCGGCCGCCCAGATCTACGCGGAAGTGCTGCAGCTCGAATCGACCAACATCGCAGCCCTCGCCGGGCTCGCGAAATGCTACGCCGTCTCCGGCGCAATGGAGCAGGCCAAGCAGACGCTCGCCATGGTCCCGGAATCGAAGCGCAACGACCCCGCTGTGAAAGCCGTGCAGACCGCGATCGATCTGGCCGAGCAGGCCGAGCAGCTCGGGCCCGTCGCCGAGCTGGAACAGAAAGTCGCCGCAGACCCGCTCGATCATCAGGCCCGATTCGACCTGGCGATCGCGCTCAACGCGCAAGGCAACCGGGCAGCGGCCACCGAGCAGCTGCTCGCGATCATCAAGCGCGACCGCAAATGGAACGACGACGGCGCCCGCAAGCAGCTGGTGCAGTTCTTCGAGGCCTGGGGCGGCACGGACGATGCAACTGTCGAGGGACGCAAGCGCTTGTCGATCATCCTGTTTTCCTGACGATGATTGATCCATCGCGGCTGGCGGAGCGTTAGGCATCCTGACTTGATGCGGACAATGGGGACCAGATGCCGATCAACATCGAATATCGCGGGCCCGCCGACCTTCCGGAGATCCTTCCGGTGTTTCCGCTGCCGGGCGCGCTGCTGTTGCCGCGCGGGCAGATGCCGCTCAACATCTTCGAGCCGCGCTACCTCGCGATGATCGACGATGCCTTCCGCGACGGCCATCGCCTGATCGGCATGATCCAGCCCGACATCGCGCATTCGCCCAAGAATTCCGACAAGCCGGCGCTGTTCAGCGTCGGCTGCGTCGGTCGCATCACCCAGCTCGCCGAATCCGGCGATGGCCGCTACATCCTCGAGCTCACCGGCGTCTCGCGCTTCAAAGTGCTCGAGGAGCTCGACGTGCTTACCGCCTACCGGCAGTGCAAGGTGGACTTCTTCGCCTTCGTTGACGACTTCACGCCGCGCATGGGCGAGGACGAGGTCGATCGCGAGGCACTGCTGACGGTGCTGGCGGATTTTTTGAAGGCCAACAACCTCAAGGTCGACTGGGAGGGCGTCGAGACCGCCCCCAACGAAGCGCTCGTCAACGCACTGGCGATGATGTCGCCCTATGGCGTGGCCGAGAAGCAAGCGATGCTGGAAGCGCCCGACCTGAAGACCCGCGCTGAAATCCTGGTCGCGGTGACGGAGATGGATCTCGCCAAGAAGCGCACCAGCGGCGATCCACCGCTGCAGTGAGGGGCGACTAAGCTTCCGCCTCCACGGTGCGCTCCCTCTCCCGCTTGCGGGAGAGGGTCGGGGAGAGGGTGCTGCCCCAAGCGAGAACCCCGAAGAGGAGAAAACCCTCACCCGGCGCTTCGCGCCGACCTCTCCAGCAAGCGGGCGAGGTTGACCGAGCCCGCGGCCAGATTGTGCCGACTCAATCCTACGAGTGATGCCGGATGCGCTTGCGGCCGGTGATCATCGCGCTGATCAGGTTCTCGCGCTGGAGACGCCCCATCATCAGCACGCCCAGGACGTGCAGCACGACCAGGACGATGACCGCCTCCGACGAATAGTGGTGGGTGTCCTCGACCCACCAGACGCCGAAAAAGGTTACGGTCACCGACATCGCGCCTGATATCGTCGAGACCGCGAGCGAGACCAGCAGCGCCACCAGCATCAACGTGCCGGCTGGATTGAGGCCGATATAGCGGCCGGTGATGCCGCGGCGCAGATTCCACAGATAACCCGGCGCGGCCCGAAGCCTGACGCCGACCATGCGGAAGCGCGAATAGCGGCTTCCCCAAAGACCCCAGACCAGACGGAACGCAACAAGCCCGAGTACGGTATAACCGACGATGCGGTGAAGTTCGTCATAGACGGTCGGCGTGGACCACGCGGCCAGAACGCAAGCCGCGAGCGCCCAGTGCCAGAGCCGCAGCGGGAGGTCCCAGACCACGACCGTCCGCGAAGCGGTTCGATCCGCGGGGGTCCGGTTGGCCCCCCCGCGCGGTTGCGGTACCTTTTCTTCGATCAAGCGAGGACCACCCTCAGGCATGACTTTGCGCAGACGTTTGCGCGCAGACCATCGCGCGGCCTACTTTGCAATCGTGTGCTTCAGGCTGAGATCTTCGGGGCTGTAGAACAGCTCGTAAAGCTTGCCTTCTTTGACGCCGTAGACCTCGTAGCACGAGCCTTCGATCTTGGAGCGCCGCACCTCGTAGCCGAGCGCCTTGGCCTTGGCTTCGGCTTCGCTCGCCGGCTTCCACGACGCCTTGTCGAGCTTGGTGCAGTCCTTGAAACCATCGGCCAAGGCGGCCGATCCCATGCCAATCCCGATCGTCAATGCAACGGCAACAACACGAACAACCTTCACGAACTTCTCCTCTTCTGTCGTGGGCGCTACGCCCTGGGGCGAAGCGGGACCGAAGGAAGCAAAGCACATGATGAAGTCAATCCGCAGCTACGCCGGAAGCCTTTAGAGATATTCTAACGATCCGAAAAAGCTCAGCGCCCTCCGTGCGCAACGTACATTTGGCGCGTCGATGCGGCCTTACGCCTCACAACAGGCATGACTGCAATATGCCGCGCCTAGTAGCCGGCAGCCGCCATCGCGACGACAGCACTGAGCGCCATCCAGCCGAAGTGCCGACCGCGCGTCGCCCATGCGTTGGCGAGAGCGGCGAAGCCGAACACACAGGCCATGGTGACGACGATCCAGTGCCGCGCCGGCTCCGATTGCAGCCAGGGTGCCGCGATCAGGAGCACACCCCCGCCGAACCAGGCGACGGTCGAGGCCTGCCAGACCAGGCGGATCAGGGTGCGGAGCCGCTCCGGCTCGATGCGGGCGCGGGCAAAGACCTTGGTCTCGCCGAGAATGCCATGGATGAGGGCCACGACAATGGTCACGACCCCGGCACACTGGAGCAAGAGATCACGCATCGTCAAAACTCCTGAAAATTTTTCCATACAGTCCTGTATGGTGAGATAGGCGCTGGCGTGCCGGCTGTCAATACACTAGTGTATGGTTGAATCCGGAACCCGACATGGCCGAAACGCTGAACGCCGACGACTGGATCAAGCAGGGCCTGAAGGCGCTCGCGAGAGACGGCTTCACCGCACTGAAGGCCGATCCGCTGGCGAAAGCCATGGGGGTCTCGCGCGGCAGCTTTTATTGGCATTTCGCCGATCTCGGCGCGTTCCATGCCGCTCTCTTGAAGCGCTGGCGCGAGATCGCGGCCGAGCAGATCATCGCCGATGTCGAGGCGGACAGCGACGATCCGCTGAAAGCGCTGCTGCGCAGGACTTTTGGCGCGCGGCTCGACCTTGAGCGCGCGGTGCGGAACTGGGCGGCCTTCGATGCAGCGGCACAAACGGCGGTGCGTGCCATCGACCGGCGCAGGCTCGACTATATCGAGGAGCTGCTGAAGAAGCGCGGGTTCGAGGCGGCGACGGCGCGAGCCCGCGCGCAAATCCTGTACTGGACGTTCCTCGGCTTCGCCCTGTCGGGCCCGCCATCGCCCACCGCACGGCTCGAGGGCCTGCTCGACGAGATCCTGCGGATGGTTTCCGCTTGAGGCGACGCGATGGGCTGCTACGATTTTTCATGCTAGAGGCAACCGACCGCCGGAGATCCACATGAACGCGCCCACCGAACGCCCCGAAGCCAGCGTCGATCCCAAATTGCTGGAGATTCTGGTCTGCCCGCTGACCAAGGGTCCGCTGGAGTTCGATTCTGCAAAGCAGGAACTGATCTCGCGCAGCGCCAAGCTCGCTTATCCGATCCGCGACGGCATTCCGATCATGCTGCCGGAAGAGGCCCGCAAGATCGATTGAGGTTGAGGTTGTGCGCGCAGAATGGCGCGATGACCGCTCCACACCCAGGTGTCGTCCTGGCGAAGGCCAGGACCCATAGCCACCGAATTGGGTTGTTGCGCGAGCTGGTCACTCCGAGTCTTCGCAAAACTTTTGCTGCGGCGTATGGGTCCCGGATCTGCGCGCGCTTGAGGCGCGCTTGTCCGGGACGACAGGAAAATCCTACAGCGCCTCGCCCTTCAACAAACGCGGTATCTCACCGGTCAAACCCGCGGCCTGGCGGATGAACAGGTTCTTCAGCGGCGGGGCGCGGTCGACGAGGCCGAGGCCGATGTCGCGGACGGTGCGCAGCAAGGTCGACTGGTTGGAGAACAGGAAGTTCAGCGAGTTGGTGGCAACGCCCATGGCCATCGTGTCGAAGCGGCGCCAGCGCTGGTAGCGCTCGAGCACGTCGGCGGCGCCGAGATCCATGCCGAGCCTGGCGGCATCGACCACGACTTCGGCCAGCGCGGCAACATCCTTCAGCCCCATGTTGAGACCCTGGCCCGCAATGGGGTGGATGACGTGGGCGGAATCGCCGACCAGCGCGAGACGCTGGGCGATGAAGGAGCGCGCGACGAAATAGGACAGCGGAAACGCGCGCGGCTTGTCGAGCGCCTTCACCTCGCCGAGATGCAGGCCGAAGCGTTGCTCGAGCTCGCCGTGAAATTCCTCATCGCTCAACGCAACGATACGCGCGGCTTCGCTGCGTCGCTCGGTCCATACCAGCGAGGAGCGCTTGCCCGAAAGCGGCAGGATCGCGAACGGACCCGCCGGCAGAAAATGCTCTTCGGCGCGGCCCTCGTGATCGCGCTCATGGCCGACGGTGACGACGATACCGGACTGATCATATTCCCAGCCATGGGTGGCGATGCCGGCGCGCTCACGCAGTTTCGACTTCGCGCCGTCGGCCGCGACCAGGAGGCTCGCTGCAATCACACTGCCGTCACCGAGCGTCACGTCGATACCTTCGGCCCGCGCGTCGTAAGACGATACGGTGGTCGCGCGGAGATCGATGCCCTCGGCCTCGGCGCGCACCACCAGCGCATCGATCAGGCGGCGGTTCTCGACCATATGCGCGAAGGGCTCGCCCGGCGCGACATCGCCGGCAAAGTTGAGGAACGCCGGGCGGGTGGCGTCTTCCAGCTTTGAATCGGTGACGATCATGTCGAGGATGGGCTGCGCCTCGCCCCTGACCTCGTCCCAGGCGCCGATCGCCTCGAACAGGCGGCGGCAGGCGGCCACGATCGCGGTGGCGCGCGGGTCCCGGCTCGGCCGTGTGCCGAGCGCGGGGTCGGCGACGATGACGGGGATCTCGGGCCCGAGCCCCTGGCGCAGCGCCAGCGCCAGCGCCAGGCCCGCAAACGCGCCGCCACCGATGACAATGCTACCCTGTACCGACATACCCAATTCCCGGCTAAATCCTGGCCTTGCTAGCAGACTTGAGGTGGGCGAAACAGTGCGGTGAAACAAGGGCGGTAAGCCCCCATTGTGTCATTCCGGAGCAGCGTAGCCGGAGCGGCAAGGCGAAAGCTGAATTCCATGTCCAAGAGCCTGATCGACCTCATCTCGATCCTCGACCTCGAACAGCTCGAGGTGAATCTGTTCCGCGGCAACAGTCCGAAGACCAGCTGGCAACGGGTGTTCGGCGGCCAGGTGATCGGGCAGGCGATGGTTGCAGCGTGCCGCACGGTCGAGGGCCGGCTGCCGCATTCGCTGCATTGCTATTTCATCCTGCCCGGCGATCCGCAGATCCCGATCATCTATCAGGTCGAGCGCCTGCGCGATGGCAAGAGCTACTCGACGCGACGCGTCACCGCGATTCAGCACGGCAACGCGATCTTCTCGATCATGGTGTCTTTCCATGCCGAGGAGGAGAGCGCGTTCGATCACCAGGACAAGATGCCCGACGTGCCGCCGCCGGAAAAGCTGACGGCGGAGGAGGTGGCGAAGCAGCCGATGTTCAAGGAGATGCCGGAGTTCATCCGCCGCTATTATGAATCCGACCGTCCGATCGAGCTGCGCCCGGTCGAGCTCGGCCGCTATTTCGGCCAAAAGATCGAGGACGGCCGCATCCATGTCTGGATCAAGACCGCGGCAACGCTGCCGGACGATCCGGCGCTGCACATGTGCGCGCTGGCCTACGCGTCCGACTTCTCGCTGCTCGATGCGATCATGGCGCGCTACGGCCGCACCCTGTTCGACAAGCGCATGATGCCGGCGAGCCTCGACCACGCGATGTGGTTTCACCGCCCGTTCCGCGCCGACGAATGGCTGCTCTACGCACAGGATTCGCCGAGCGCCCGAAGCGGCCGCGGCTTGACCCGCGGCTCGATCTTCAAGCCTGACGGCACACTGGTGGCTTCCGTCGCGCAAGAAGGCTCGGTACGCGAGCGGAGAGCCTAGGAGGCATAAGCACGATCGATAGCGCTGATGCCTCTCGAGGTCATGCCCGGAGCGATCCTCGCGGAGCCAGGACGGTCTCCGACGCGAACCAGTTCATGATCCAGCGATACACCCACGGGATCGGGATGATGAAGCCGCAAAGGAATGCGGCCACGATGCCCCGCCAGAGAATGCCGAGACCGCTGCCGTTGAAGACGATCTCGCGCCGCGTGCCTTCGATGCTGCGGCAGAACCAGCGCATCTGAGCTGCGGCGACCCAGGCCCAGCCGATGATGGTGATGATGGAAATCGCGAACAGCAGGCTCCAGCCGACATAGGCCCAGACCGTGCCGGTGAAGCTCAGGCCGAGCGGCTGGCCGTTGGAGGCGAGGTTCGCGACCATCCATTTGATCAGGAGCCAGTACAGAACGATTTGGGCGATGAACAGCAAATTGCTCAGCAAGGGGACGCCGATGTAGCCGATCACGATGGCCAGAACGATGAAGCCGAAATACCAGGGCACCAGCGCCATCGCATTGCCGGTGAAGCTGAGATTGGGCCGCCCGGGGACCTTGACGCAGGACACGATCCATTTCGTGTACCAGACGAACACCCACGGCACCGGGATGATGAAGCACATGCCGATCAGCATCACGATGCTGCGCCAGGTGAACTCGAGGATGCCGAAATCGACCGCCAACGATCCTCCGGCGCCACCGCCGCCATAGCCTCCGGAGCCCATCATCGGCGGGCCGCCAGCCGGCATCATCGGGGGCGCACCGCCGCCGCCGATCAGGCCGGGGATTTCGGCGGCCTTCTGCCAGCCGGCCATCCCCTCCGACCACACCAGCGTATCCGGACGCACGACTCCCTGGGCAACGAGGTCGCGGAATTGTCCTTCCTGATAGGGTCCCTGCTGCTTACCCTCGGATGCGTAGAACCAACTCGCCATGAAACGTCCCCCTCGAACATAGTTTTGTACCCGCCGCGACGCTTGGGTTCATCGCATCCATTCCAAAAACGCATTGTGGAGGATGAACGGCTGCCCTGTACAGAGGCGGCCGTTCACATGGCCCAACGATTTTCCGCTTCAATCTGCAACATTTTTATGCCATTTGCCCGGAAAGATGCCAGATTGACGCTGCGCCGGGGACATACGGCGCGGCGCATCCCCGGGGAATAGGCCTGACCATGAAACTCGTCGTCGCGATCATCAAACCCTTCAAGCTCGATGAAGTCCGCCAGGCGCTGACGGCGATCGGCGTCCACGGCATGACCGTGACCGAAGTGAAGGGCTATGGCCGCCAAAAGGGCCACACCGAGATCTATCGCGGCGCCGAATATGTCGTGAATTTCCTGCCGAAGCTGCGGATCGAGATCGCGGTTGCCTCCGATATCGCCGAGAAGGCCGTCGCCGTCATCACCGCGACGGCGCGCACCGGCCAGATTGGCGACGGAAAGATCTTCGTCACGCCGATCGATCACGCCATCCGCATTCGCACCGGCGAGACCGACAGCGACGCGCTCTGAATTCAAGACCCTCATGGTGAGGAGCGCGGAACGCGTTTCCGGACGATGCTTTGCATCGCCGGGCGAACCATAGAGGCCCGGCTCTCGCCCGCGGCCATCCTTCGAGACGCCCGCTTGTCGCGGGCTCCTCAGGATGAGGGTGGAGTGCGGTGAGGCACGGACTAATTCTAATCTAAATCGCACCGGGCAACGGCGCCACAGTGTGCGACGCAATCACTATGCTGGGGGAAACGACATGGCGGGATTGTTGCGCCGCGCGGCTGCTATGGCCGCGCCGATCGGGCTTGTCTCGATCATGGCTTCGCCGGCGCGTGCCGCGGGCTCCGAGATCAACACCGCCGACACCGCCTGGATGATTGTCGCCACCGCGCTGGTGCTGATGATGACGATCCCGGGACTCGCGCTGTTCTATTCCGGCATGGTGCGCAAGAAGAACGTGCTCGCCACCATGGCGCAGAGCCTGGCCGCGGTGACGATCATCTCCATTCTCTGGGTCGCGTTCGGCTATTCGCTGTGCTTCGTCGGCGACGGCCCGTGGATCGGGACGCTCGACCGCTGGTTCCTCGCCGGCATGACCATGGACAGCGTCAACCCGGCCGCGAAGACGATCCCGGAAGCGCTGTTCATGCTGTACCAGATGACGTTTGCGATCATCACGGTGGCGCTAGTCGCGGGCGCCGTCGCCGACCGGATGCGGTTCTCCGCTTATCTCCTCTTTTCCGTGGCCTGGTTCATCTTCGTCTACATTCCCCTGGCGCATTGGGTGTGGGGCGGCGGCTTCCTCGCCAGCATGGGCGTGCTGGATTTCGCCGGCGGCCTCGTGGTGCATCTGTCGGCCGGCACCGCCGGCCTCGTCGCCGCGAAGGTGATGGGACGCCGTCATGGCTACGGCACCGAAAATCTCTCGCCGTTCGATCTGTCGCTCGCGGTGATGGGCACCGGCCTGTTGTGGGTCGGCTGGTTCGGCTTCAACGGCGGCTCGGCGGGCGCAGCCAATTCGCGCGCGGTGCTGGCGATCATCGCGACCCATCTCGCCGCCTGCTCCGGCGCGCTGACCTGGGGCGCGATCGAATGGTCGACGCGGCGCAAGCCATCCGTGCTCGGCATGATCTCCGGCGCGGTCGCCGGCCTCGGCACCATCACGCCGGCCTCGGGATTCGTGGCGCCCTGGCACGGTATAGTCATCGGCGTGATCGCGGGTCTCGTCTGTTACTGGGCCTGCACCTGGCTGAAGCACCGCTTCGACTATGACGATTCGCTCGACGTGTTCGGCGTCCACGGCATCGGTGGGCTGACCGGCACCCTGCTGGCCGGCGTGTTCGCAACCAGCGCGATCGGCGGCACCGCCGGCCTGCTCGAAGGCCATCCGCAGCAGCTTCTGATCCAGCTCTACGGGGTCGCTGTCACCTTCGTCTGGTCGGCAGGCGTGAGCTTCGTCCTGCTCAAGCTGGTCGGCCTGTTCGTGCCCCTGCGCGTCTCCCGCGAGCACGAGCTCGAAGGACTGGATATCTCGCAGCACGGCGAGGCGTTGCAGTAATTGGGCTTGCGCAACACATAAGCACATGCTTATGTGTTGCCATGATCGAAGCCGACATCTTCAAGGCGCTGGCCGACCCGACCCGCCGCAAGGTCTTTGAGAAGCTTGCCGGCGGAAGCCTGAATGCCAGCGCCTTGCGCGACGGACTGGAGATCAGCCAACCGGCGATGTCGCAGCATCTCGCGGTGCTGCGCGGGGCAGGCCTAGTGCGCGAACAGCGGCAGGGCCGCTTTGTAAATTACGAAGTCGATCCCGAAGGAATCGCCGCCATCGGGACCTGGCTTGCGCGCTATCGCGCCTATTGGCCGAAACGCATGGACGCCCTTGCCGATCTCTTGAAGGAGATGGATCAATGACCGACGCCGTGAAGCCTGATCCCTCCGACCCAGCTCTCGTGCTCGAATATGAATTCGATGCGCCGCCGGCCAAGGTCTGGCGCGCGGTGACCATTCCGGCTTTGCGCGAGCGCTGGCTGCCGGATTGCGAACTTGCGGGCGCCGAGCCTGAGACATCGATCCCGGGCCAGGAGGTGCGCTACCGGCTTCGCGATTCCGAACCGCCGTTTCGCGAAAGCCATGTCATCTTCCGGATCGAGCCGAACGAAGACGGCGGCACCCGCTTCCGCATCATCCAGCAGGCCTGCGAGATCGGCATGAAGCTGCCGCAGCCGGCCAACAGCAATGGCTGCCTGATGCGCGCGGCCGCCTAACACCGACACCACTTCATCACCCTCAGACATGGAGGTCGCCGATGCGCGACATGCTTCAGCTCGTCCCTATGGTCGTCGAACAATCCGCCCGCGGCGAGCGATCGTTCGACATCTATTCGCGCCTGTTGCGCGAGCGCATCATCTTCCTCAACGGCGAGGTCAATGATGCGATGTCCGGACTGGTCTGCGCGCAGCTCTTGTTCCTGGAGGCGGAGAATCCGAACAAGCCGATCAATCTCTACATCAATTCCTATGGCGGCGTGGTCACCAGCGGCCTCGCGATGTACGACACCATGCAATTCATCAAGGCGCCGGTGCATACGCTGTGCATGGGCACCGCGCGCTCGATGGGCTCGTTCCTGCTGATGGCCGGCGAGCCCGGTCACCGCGCCGCCCTGCCCAATGCGAGCCTTCACGTGCATCAGCCGCTCGGCGGCTTTCAAGGCCAGGCGTCCGACATCCTGATCCACGCCACCGAAATGCAGGAAACCAAGCGGCGCCTCATCCGGCTCTATGCAAAACATTGCGGGCGCCCCGAGCAGGACGTGGAACGGACCCTGGACCGCGACCACTTCATGACCGCACAGCAGGCGGTCGACTGGGGGCTGATCGACCGGGTGTTCGCGGAACGCAGCGCGGCCTGACGGTCTCTGCCGGCGACCGCTCGGCAGGTCTCGCCCTGCTCAAGTCGGTTGGCCGGTTGCGCGCATTCCGTGAGCAGAAGTACAGGGGGCCCGATATTTCGCAGCACGAACGGCCCTGCAACAGGCGTTCGCCCTACTAAATTACCTTTCCACTGCCCGACGCGTGAGCACCAATGTGTCGGCAGCTTGACGTGCCTTTATTTTAATCAGGCATGGTCAGGTATTGAGCGCGGCGTAATGGCGCACTGCACCGCAATACGCGTCAAACGCGAAAACACCCGTTTTCATAGTCCGTTAGGCAACACGCCCGATCTGGCACGGCATTTGATTCTATGGGTCCTGGCTGTGCCCGCGTAGTGAACTTTCTCCCTCGTGGCGAACCAGTCGAGAAACGCCCGGCCACGTCCGGACCGGGCCCAAGCGGGGATAGGACCCATGAAAATTGTTATGGCGATTATTAAGCCATTCAAGCTGGAAGAAGTCCGTGACGCCCTGACCGCCATCGGCGTTCACGGTCTCACGGTGACGGAAGTCAAGGGATATGGCCGCCAGAAGGGCCATACGGAAATCTATCGCGGCGCCGAATATGCCGTGAGCTTCCTGCCCAAGATCAAGATCGAGGTCGCTGTCGCCTCCGACCAGGTCGACAAGACCATCGACGCCATCACGACCGCCGCGAAAACCGGACAGATCGGCGACGGCAAGATCTTCGTCATCAATCTCGACCATGCGGTTCGCATCCGCACCGGCGAGGCCGATGCTGCGGCCCTTTGATTTCGCGCTCAATCAAAATTCAATCAGGAGTAAATGAAATGACGTTTAAGCGTCCCTATGGCGCGGGATTGGCGGCTCTCGCAGTCGGCCTGTTCGCTGCGACCGCAGCCTACGCCGAGCCAACGGTCAACAAGGGAGACAACGCCTGGATGCTGACATCGACAGTGCTCGTGCTGTTGATGACGATCCCCGGCCTCGCGCTTTTCTACGGCGGCCTCGTCCGCTCCAAGAACATGCTCTCGGTCCTGATGCAGGTGTTCTACACCGTCTGCGTCGTCACCGTGATCTGGGCCGTGTACGGCTACAGCCTCGCCTTCACCGGCGGCTCCGACTTCATCGGCGGCTTCTCCAAGGCCTTCATGATGGGCGTCACCACCGACTCGAAGGCCGCGACCTTCTCGGTCGACGCCAACATCTCGGAGCTCATCTATATGTGCTTCCAGATGACCTTTGCGGCGATCACGCCCGCCCTCATCGTCGGCGCCTTCGCCGAGCGCATGAAGTTCGCGGCGCTCGCGCTCTTCGTTCCGCTCTGGGTCACGCTGATCTACTTCCCGATCGCGCACATGGTCTGGTACTGGCCCGGCCCGGACATGATCCAGGACGCAGCCAAGGCTCTGGCTGCTGCGGCTGATGGCGCGGCGAAGACCGCGGCGCAGGCCAAGCTCGACGAGATCAACGCCGACGCAGGCTGGATCTTCAAGAAGGGCGCGATCGACTTCGCAGGCGGCACCGTGGTGCACATTAACGCCGGCATCGCAGGCCTGGTCGGTGCTCTGCTGATCGGCAAGCGCGTCGGTTACGGCAAGGAGCTGATGGCTCCGCACTCGCTGACTATGTCGATGATCGGCGCCTCGCTGCTCTGGGTTGGCTGGTTCGGCTTCAACGCCGGCTCCAACCTCGAAGCCAACGGCGGCGCGGCCCTCGCCATGACCAACTCCTTCGTCGCCACCGCAGCCGCCGCGCTGTCGTGGATGTTCGCGGAGTGGATCATCAAGGGTCACCCGTCGGTGCTCGGCGTCATCTCCGGCGCTGTCGCGGGCCTCGTGGCCGTCACGCCTGCCGCCGGCTTCTCCGGCGTGATGGGTGCGATCGTCCTCGGCCTCGTGGTCGGCGTGGTCTGCCTGTTCTTCTGCACCGTCGTGAAGAACGCGCTCGGCTACGACGACTCCCTCGACGTGTTCGGCGTGCACTGCGTCGGCGGCATCATCGGCGCCCTCGGCACCGGCATCCTCGTCAATCCGGCGTTGGGTGGTGCGGGCATCATCGACTACACCGCGATCCCGCCGAAGGTTGCCGATTACGACTTCGCAGCGCAGATGATCTCCCAGGTCTGGGGCGTCGGCACCACGCTGGTGTGGTCGGGTATCGGTTCGGCGATCCTCTACAAGGTCGTTGATGTGATCGTTGGCCTCCGCGCCAATGTCGAGAGCGAGCGTGAAGGCCTCGACATCACCGAGCACACCGAGCGCGCCTACAACATGTAAGTC
Source organism: Bradyrhizobium sp. Ken64 (assembly GCF_055807555.1). NCBI lineage: Bacteria > Pseudomonadati > Pseudomonadota > Alphaproteobacteria > Hyphomicrobiales > Nitrobacteraceae > Bradyrhizobium > Bradyrhizobium sp. Ken64. The sequence goes on from NZ_JBVVPA010000007.1 coordinate 138,145, forward strand.
TTCTCCCGGGCGCGACCTCCTCGGAGGTCGCGCTCACAACTACGGTTTGGGGCACATACCCGGCAATGTCCCGACCGTTGAGGGGCTCCAGCGCAAGTTGGAGCCCCTTTCTTTTTGTCCGGCTGAGCGGAAAGAAACGCGAAGAAAAGGATTGCCATTCCGGACAACCTGCGCAGAAATATCGACCACAACAAACAACAAAAGGGAGGTCGTCATGCGTTTGGAAGGCGGATGCTATTGCGGCGAAGTGCGCTATGTCGCCGAGGGCGACCCGATGATGCAGGCGCAGTGTCATTGCCGCGAGTGCCAGTACATTTCGGGCGGCGCGCCCAACACCTTCATCGCGATGCCGGCGGCCGGCTTCAGCTACATCACCGGGCAGCCCAAGCAATTCACGCGCAAGGACCTCGAACGCGCTGTCACGCGCGAGTTCTGCGGCGAATGCGGCACCCATCTGGTGACCAAGGTTCCCGGACTGCCGGCCGCGATCCTGAAGGTCGGCACGCTGGACGAGCCTGCGCAGTTCCATCCGCAGATGGCGATCTACACCTGCGACAAGCAGGACTTCCACGCGATCCCCGCGGGCATGGCGACCTTCGAAAAGCTGCCGGCGCACTAGAACCGCGATGACGGCGGGCTCCCTCCCCCGCATGCGGGGAGGGCTGGGGAGAGGGTGTCTCAACATCGGGAAAATTCCTGGGTGGAGAGAGCCCTCAGTCGCGCCTCCGGCGCAACCTCTCCCGCAAGCGGGAGAGGTAAGAACCGCCGCAGCCATCCCGGTTATCCGGCCTCATTATTCCTGCTCTGGACGGAGGCGGCGGCCGATGGTTAATCGCGTCTTAACCTCGCCCTATCTATGGTGAACTGAACCGCTTCCCGCTGGCGCTTTTGGTAGAGCGACCGGCTGTTCCAAGAGTGCTGGCGTCCAGAATGGCTATGACCGCTTCATCCCGTGCGCCGCAGGACGGTGGAAGCTCCGGTAGCGAACGCTCTCCCTTCGTCCGGCTCAACGAGCTGCTGGCGCCGCATCAGCCCGGCAAGCCTTTGATTTCGCTTGCCGTCGGCGAGCCGCAGCATCCCGTGCCCGACTTCGTCGGCCCGGTGCTGGCCAAACACATCGCCGATTTCGGCCGTTACCCCGCGAACAAAGGCACCGACCCGTTCCGCAAGGCCGCGGGCGCCTGGCTGTCGTCGCGTTTCAAGCTGCCGCGCGCTCTCGATCCCGAGAGCGAGATTCTCGTCCTCAATGGCAGCCGCGAGGGGCTGTTCCTCGCCGCGATCGCGGCGGCGCGCTATGTCGGCCCGCGTCCGGGCAAGCCCGCGATCCTGATGCCGAACCCGTTCTATCCGGTCTATGGCGCCGGCGCCCGCGCTGCCGCTTGCGAGCCGGTCTACCTGCCGACCACGGCGGAGAACGGCTTCCTGCCCGATCTCGACGCCATCGACGAGGCGACGCTGGCGCGCACGGTGGCGTTCTATCTGGCCTCGCCCGCCAACCCGCAGGGCTCGGTCGCCTCGCGCGATTATTTCACGCGCCTGAAGCAGCTCGCCGACCGCTACGGCTTCGTGGTCCTCAGCGACGAATGCTACTCGGAGATCTACACCCGCGAAGCGCCGGGCAGCGCGCTCGAATGCGCCGGCCCTGATTTCACCCGCGTGGTTGCGTTCCAGTCGCTGTCGAAGCGCTCGAACCTGCCGGGCCTGCGCGTCGGCTTCGCCGCCGGCGACAAAAAACTCATCGGCATGTTCCTCGAGCTGCGCAACATCGCGGCGCCGCAGGTGCCGGTCCCGCTCCAGCATGTCGCGACCGTAGCCTATGGCGACGAGGCGCATGTCGAGGAGAACCGCAGGCTCTACCGCATCAAGTTCGATCTTGCCGATCAGATCATCGGCGATCGTTACGGCTATCGCCGGCCCGATGCCGGCTTTTGCGTCTGGCTCAACACTTCGAAAATCGGCGACGACGTGTCTGTGTGCCTGAAGCTCTTCACGGAAGCAGGCGTGCGCGTGGTGCCCGGCAGCTACCTGGCGCGGCTCCAGCCCGACGGCTTCAATCCCGGCGCAGGCTACATTCGCCTTGCGCTGGTGCAGGATGGCGAGACCACGGCGCAGGCGCTGCACCGCCTGGTCGAGACTCTGGGTTAGGCGGGGCCCGTGAGCATGTCGACAATCGAACGTGTCATTCCCTTGGTCGGCCATCTGCCGCCCTCGATCCGCGAGGGCCTGGCGCGGCGCATGCGCGAGCTCAGCGGTCTCGGCCTGATCGCATTGTCGGGCGTCGCCTCGGCGGCGCTGATGACCTGGTCGGTGCAGGATCCCAGCCTCAGCCACGCAACGTCGCGGCCGATCCGCAACATTCTCGGCTATGCCGGCGCGATCGGCGCCGACCTTGCGATGCAGATCCTCGGGCTCGGCGCGATCATGCTGGTCCTGACGGTCGCGGTCTGGGGCTGGCGCATGCTGACCCATCGCCCGTTCGACCGCGAGGCGCTGCGGCTCGGCTGCTGGATTCTCTGCACGGTGATCGCGGCGGGCTTCGTCAGCTGCTGGCCGCATGGCGGCGCCTGGCCGCTGCCGACCGGGCTCGGCGGCGTGGTCGGCGATGCCTTGGTCCGCGCGCCCGCGGTGATTTTCGGACCGCCGGGCATGATCTATCGCATCGTGCTCGGCACGATCCTGTTCGCGGCGATGGCGGCGACCTTCCTGATCGCCTGCGGCCTTGGCGCACGCGAGCATGACGACGAGCTCGCGGAGATCGAGGACGACGACAAGCCGCTCGACCAGGACGAGGACAACGATCGCGGTTCGGTATCGCTGGGCTGGCTGTTCCACGCCTTGATGAGCACGAAGGCGCGGCTGATCTGGCTGCTTGGCGCTGCCTACCGCTCGCTGGTCTCAAGCGGACCGAAGACCAAGGCCGTTGCATTCAGCCGCCAGGAGCCGAAGCTCGGTGGCGGCCGCGCCGCGCCTTCGATCTCGCCGCAGGCCCAGGACGAGGACTACGAAGACGAGCACGAAGAGGTCGAGGAAGACGAGGAGGAAGAGGAGGAAGAGCCGGCCGCCCGCACCCCGCGCAAGAAGGCTGCTCCGAAGGCCGCTTCCAAGAAATCCTCCGACAAGTTCGAGCTTCCGTCCGTGTCGGTGCTGGCCGCGCCGAAGGCCGGCGATCGCCAGCCGCTCAGCAAGGCCGAGCTGGAAACCAATTCGCGCGCGCTCGAAGGCGTGCTGCAGGATTTCGGCGTTCGCGGCGAGATCGTGAAGGCCCATCCGGGTCCCGTGGTCACGCTGTACGAGCTGGAGCCGGCGCCGGGTATCAAATCGTCGCGCGTGATCGGATTGTCCGACGACATCGCCCGTTCGATGAGCGCGCTGTCGGCGCGCGTCGCCGTCGTGCCCGGCCGCAACGCCATCGGCATCGAGCTGCCGAACGCCCATCGCGAAAAGGTTTATCTGCGCGAGCTGCTGGTCGCCAAGGAGACCGTCGATTCGGTTGCGAAACTGCCGCTCTGCCTCGGCAAGACCATCGGCGGTGATCCCGTCATCATCGATCTCGCACGCACGCCGCACATGCTGATCGCCGGTACCACCGGCTCCGGCAAGTCGGTCGCCATCAACACCATGATCCTCAGCCTGGTCTACCGGCTGCGCCCGGACCAGTGCCGCCTGATCATGGTCGATCCGAAGATGCTCGAACTCTCCGTCTATGACGGCATTCCCCATCTGCTCACGCCCGTCGTGACCGACCCGAAGAAGGCAGTGGTCGCGCTGAAATGGGCCGTGCGCGAGATGGAAGAGCGCTACAAGAACATGGCCAAGCTCGGTGTGCGCAACATCGACGGTTACAACACGCGCCTGCTCGAATTGAAGGCCAAGGGCGAAGAGCCGACGCGCACGGTGCACACCGGCTTCGACAAGGAAACCGGCAAGGCGATCTACGAGGAAGAGAAGCTCTCGCTCGATCCGCTGCCCTACATCGTGATCATCGTCGACGAAATGGCCGACCTGATGATGGTCGCCGGCAAGGACATCGAAGGCGCGGTGCAGCGCCTCGCGCAGATGGCGCGCGCCGCCGGCCTGCACGTGATCCTCGCGACGCAGCGTCCATCGGTCGACGTCATCACCGGCACCATCAAGGCGAACTTCCCGACCCGCATCGCCTTCCAGGTGACGTCCAAGATCGACAGCCGTACGATTCTCGGCGAGATGGGCGCCGAGCAGCTGCTCGGCCAGGGCGACATGCTCTACATGGCCGGCGGCGGTCGCATCAGCCGCGTGCACGGACCTTTCGCGTCGGACGAGGAAGTCGAGAAGGTGGTGCGCCACCTCAAGACACAGGGACAGCCGGAATATCTCGAAGCCGTCACAGCCGAAGAACCCAGCGAGGACGAGGACGGCGCGGTGTTCGACGCGTCCGCCATGGGCGCGGATGGCGGCGGCGATTTGTTCTCGCAGGCCGTTGCGATCGTCAAACGCGACCGCAAGGCCTCGACCAGCTACATCCAGCGTCGCCTGCAGATCGGCTATAACCGCGCCGCATCCTTGATGGAGCGCATGGAACTCGAAGGGATCGTCGGACCCGCCAACCACGCCGGCAAGCGCGAGATCCTGGTCGAGGAAGAAGACAGCCATATGTGAGGCGAGCCGACTCTGACGACCATTTCACGCAAAAACGTTATCTGCTTTTGGCCGAAATCACGCTAAAAGGGCGCCCAGCCACACAGGACGACGCGTTGATCAGACATCCGAACATTCGATTCGTTGCCATCGTCGCCGCGCGAAGCGCGCGCATGGCCGGCGTGGTTCTCGTCACCGCCGCGATGGTGATCACGGCGTCATTCGCGCAGACGGTTCCCGTGCCGAAGCCCGCACCGAAGGGCCGCGATGGCGGTCCGGCCGGTGGAGGGCCCGCGGTCACCGGCGCGACCCAGACGCCGCCGAATCCGGTGATCCCGGATCCGCGCCGCAACGTGCCGAGCAGCATCTTCCAGACCTTCGATGCGAACCAGAAGGCGCAGGCCGCCAAGGTCAGCGCCTATTTGTCGTCATTGTCGACGCTGGTCGGAAATTTCGTCCAGGTCGGCCCCGACGGCAGCAAGACGCAAGGCGACTTCTACATCCAGAAGCCGGGCAAGGTGCGCTTCGAATATGACGCGCCGAGCCCGATCGACATCGTCGCCGACGGATCGTCGCTAGTGGTGCGCGACCGCAAGCTCGCGACGCAGGACGTCTATCCGCTGTCGCAGACGCCGCTGCGCTTCCTGCTGTCCGACCGCATCGACCTGATGAAGGACACCAACGTCGTCAACGTCTCGGCCGACGACGTCTTCGTCAGCGTCACCATCGAGGAGAAGCAGGCGCTGGTCGGCACCAGCCGCCTGATGCTGATGTTCGGCGCCAAGGACGGCCAGTTGAAGCAATGGACCGTCACCGACCCGCAAGGCTACGACACCACGATCGCGGTCTATAATCTGGACACGAGCAAGAAGCTCGATCCCGGCATGTTCAAGATCGATTTCACCAATTACGGCCCGTCGCCGGGCTAGGTGCCGTAGGGTGGGTTAGCCGAAGGCGTAACCCACCATCTCGGTCCGCAAATGTGGAAGCATGGTGGGTTACGCTGCACTAACCCACCCTACGATTCCGCCCCTGTGGACAAGCATTTTCCCCACGCCAATCCATGCTAAGACGCATCCCTCATGCGTTTTTCCCTGACAACCTGGAACATCAATTCGGTGCGGCTGCGCATCGATCTGGTCGCAAAATTTCTCAAGAGCGCGCGACCGGACGTGCTGTGTCTCCAGGAAACCAAGTGCATCGACGACGCTTTTCCGCTGAAGCGCTTCAAGCGGCTCGGCTACGAGCATGTCGCGTTGAACGGCCAGAAGGGTTATCACGGCGTCGCCATCGTCTCGAAGATACCGTTCGAGTCAAAGGACATCCGCACCTTCTGCGACAAGGTGGATTCACGCCACATCTCGGTATCGTTCGGTGAGAAGGCTGGGATCGCAAAACCGCTGGTGGTGCATAATTTCTACGTGCCGGCCGGCGGCGACATTCCCGATCCCGCGCTGAACGAGAAATTCGATCACAAGCTCCGCTTCCTCGACGAGATGAAGGCGTGCGAGCCGTTGCATCCGCGCGGCGAGGATCGCCACATTCTGGTCGGCGATCTCAACGTCGCCCCGCATGAGAACGACGTCTGGTCGCACAAGCAGCTTCTGAAAGTGGTCTCGCACACGCCCGTCGAAACCGAGAAGCTGCAGGCCGCGCTCGCCGCCGGCGAGTGGGTCGACGTCGCGCGCGAGCGCATTCCGATGTCGGAAAAGGTCTACACGTGGTGGAGCTACCGCTCCGCCGATTGGACCGTCGGCGACCGCGGCCGCAGGCTCGACCACATCTGGGTCTCGCACGCGCTGAAAGATGCGGTCAGTGATTTCAAGATTTTGCGCGACGCGCGGAGCTGGGAGCGCCCGTCGGACCATGTGCCGGTTACGGTGACGCTGGAGGTGTGATCTTGTAGCCCGGATGGAGCGCAGCGAAATCCGGGGCAGTTTTTCCGGAGGCACGAATCCCGGATTACGCTTCGCTCCATTCGGGCTACGAAGCTACGGCACTCAACTCGTCAACTTCGCACCGGCCATCAATATATCGCTGGCGATCTGGCTGGAGCGCACCGCGAATTCGTCGCGAAGGCGGACGGCCGCGGCGGGGTCGCTTTCGAGCACGCGCTGAAACAGGCTGCGCGCGACGCGGATGACGGAGGCGTGCTCGATCGCGATCGCGCTCGACGGCCGCTTCATCGGCACGATCAGCGCGAGCTCGCCGATCAGCGCACCGGGACTTGCGATCATCTCCGCGCCGGCGCCGTCGTCGACCCGGAAGGCGCCGCGCTGGACCACGAAGCCGGCATCGGCATCGTCGCCGAGATTGAACAAGACGTCGCCGCGGACAAAGTCGCGCTGCTCGGAGCCGATCGCCAGCATGCGCAACGAAGCGTCTCCCAACAGGCGCAGTGTCGGGACACGCTCGAGAAGCGCTACATCGTCGTCGATTGACATTCAGATCCGGGGCTCAAGGGCACGCAATCTAAAACGATTCGCACGCCCCTGAAGCGTATCACGGCACCAGCTTGTAGCCACCGGCTTCCGTGACCAGGATTTCCGGGTTGGCGGCGTCCTTCTCGATCTTCTGGCGAAGCCGGTAGATATGGGTTTCCAGCGTGTGGGTGGTGACGCCGGAATTGTAGCCCCAGACCTCCTGGAGCAGGGTCTCGCGCGAGACCGGCATCTGGCCGGCCCGGTAGAGGAAGCGGAGGATCGCGGTTTCCTTCTCCGTCAGCCGGACCTTGCGCGCGTTGGCGGCGGTCAGCATCTTGGAGCCGGGCCGGAAAGAGTAGGGGCCGACCGAGAACACCGCGTCCTCGCTGGCTTCGTGCTGCCTGAGCTGGGCGCGGATGCGCGCCAGCAGCACGGCGAAGCGGAAGGGTTTTGCGACATAGTCGTTGGCGCCGGATTCCAGCCCCAAAATCGTGTCGGAATCGGTGTCATGCCCGGTGAGCATGATGATCGGAGCCTTGAACCCGCCCTTGCGTAAGGAACGGACCACTTCGCGGCCGTCGGTGTCGGGCAGGCCAACATCCATCAGGACGAGATCGGGGGCATTGGCCTTCGCGGCGCTCGCGCCCTTGGCGCCGGTATCGACCGCGGAGGCTTCAAATTCTTCGTGCAGCGACAATTGCTCCACCAACGTATCGCGCAGATCGGTATCGTCATCCACGATCAGGATCTTGCGGGCATTGGCCATAGGGGGTCATCCTTTTGGGGTCCGGCACGGCGCGCATCCATGCTGCACCCAGCCGAGAGGGAAGTTTAGGGGTCGCCGTTATTATTATTGTTCGTCTTGAAGTAGTGGGCTGTTACCGATTCACAAGCCAGAACCACTCTAACCCAGAATAGCAGGCCGTTTTGATGAATGTCCTGTAATGAATTCGACATCGCACGTTCACATGAAAAATAAAGCTGCTTCAGCTAGTTACACCTCGAACCGAAGCGCCGGGCCGCTGTCGGCGATCCGCGTTAAGCCTGCCGCCGGGAATCCGCGCCGGGGCTGGCTGACGGCGGGAGCGCTGGCGATTCCCGTGGCGCTTGGGCGCGGCGGCATTCTGGCGAACAAGCGCGAGGGCGATGGCGGCACCCCGAGGGGCAGCTTCCGTCCCAGGCGATTGTGGTGGCGGGGCGACCGGCACAGCCGCCCGCAGACCTTCCTGCCGGCCCGGATCATCACGGGCGAGGACGCCTGGTGCGAGGATCCCAAGGACCGTCACTACAATCAGGGAATCCGCCTCGGCGAAGGGCAGGGCGGTGACCGGCTCAAGCGGGCCGACCATCTCTATGACTTCATCATCGAAATCGACCACAATACGAGGCCGCGGATCGCCGGCCGCGGCAGCGCGGTGTTTTTGCATCTGGCCCGCGACAATTTCGGCCCGACCGCAGGCTGCGTCTCGATGAGCAAAGCGGCGATGCGACAATTGCTGCGGCGGCTTGGACCAAAAACAAGAATCATCATCGGGTGAGGGCACATGCTCGACAGGGGTCAGATCGCCACCGCTTCGCAGGTCCTGCTCAAACATTGGCGCGACGGCACCAAGCTTGATGCGCTGGAGCCTCGGTTGCGGCCACAGAGCCGCGCCGAGGGTTACGCCGTGCAGGCAGCACTCAGCGGGACATTGTTCGGCTGGAAGATCGCGGCGACGAGCGAGTCCGGACAGAAGCACATCAATGTCGCGGGACCGCTGGCCGGTCGGATCATGAGCGACACCGTGATCGCCGATGGCGGCACCGCCTCGATGAAGGGCAACGCGATGCGCGTCGGCGAACCCGAGTTCGCTTTCCGCATGGGACGCGATCTGCCGCCGCGCACGGCTCCGTATACTGTCGAGGAGGTGCTCTCCGCGGTGGATAGCTTGCATCCCGCGATCGAGATTCCCGATTCGCGCTTTGCCGATTTTGCCAGCGCCGGCGAGGCGCAGCTGATCGCCGACAACGCCTGTGCGCATCTGTTCGTGCTGGGCGCAGCGACGAATGCGAACTGGCGTGCCATGGATCTCGTCGAGGAGCGGCCGCAGATCACGTTGCGCGGCCAGCGCTATCTCGGCCACGGCAAGAATGTGCTCGGCGATCCCCGAATTGCCATGGTCTGGCTGGCCAACGAGCTGCGTGGCCTCGGCATTGCCTTGCGGGCAGGAGAGGTGGTGACCACGGGCACGTGCCATCCGCCGCTGCCGATCCTGGCGGGTAATCATTTCGTGGCGGATTTCGGCGTGCTGGGGACGGTGTCGGTGGGGTTTGACTAGGCTCATCCCCGTCGTCGTCCTGGCGAAAGCCAGGACCCATACCGCGTGATCTACGCAAAGGGCAGAACGGTCGTTGCCGCGGTCTTCGACAAACAGACTATCGGGATAATGGGTCCTGGCTCCGGTGCGCATTGCGCACTAGGCCAGGACGACCAAAAACAAATTCGCCTATGATCACCGGTGCCCGAAGATCGCACTTCCCACGCGCACATGGGTGGCGCCGAGCATGATCGCGGTCGCATAATCCGCGCTCATGCCCATCGAGAGCTTCTTCAATCCATTGCGCGCGGCGATCTTGGCGGTGAGCGCGAAATGCGCCGCCGGCGGCTCATCCACCGGCGGGATGCACATCAAGCCCGAGATCGTCAGCCCGTAGGTGTCGCGGCAGCTCGCGATGAATGCATCGGCCTCGCCGGGGGCGATGCCGGCCTTTTGCGGCTCCTCACCGATATTGATCTGGACGAACAATTCCGGGTGCTTGTTCTGGGATTCGATTTCCTTGGCTAACGCCTGGCAAATGCTCGGGCGGTCGACCGAATGGATGGCATCGAACAGCGCGACCGCCTCTTTCGCCTTGTTGGATTGCAGCGGCCCGATCAGGTGCAGCGCGATATCGGGGTAAACAGAAGTTAACGCAGGCCACTTGCCTTTGGCCTCCTGCACGCGATTCTCCCCGAATACGCGCTGTCCGGCGTCGATGACCGGGGTAATTGCATCCGCGGCGAAAGTTTTCGAGACCGCGATCAGCGTCACGGAGCCACGTTCGCGCCGCGCATCCTTGCAGGCGCGCGCGATTTCGGCTTCGACCGCGGCGAGCGCGTTTGGTGAATGGCCGGTTAGCGGTGCGGCGTTGGCTTCAGTCATGATGTCGCATCGGAGCTGATTGTTGCGGAGGTAGTTCTAATTTTACCGAGTTCAAGAAAGAGTTTTTGAACCCTTCGCTTTACCTTAGCCGTGGGGTGGGCAGCGAAGATGTCAAACGTCAGTTTCAACCGCAAACGAGCGAAACTCAAGCAGGTTCTCGGAATCCGGGCGCGGCTTGCGTTGCTCGCTGTGATTCTGGTGACGCCTTTGATGTTCGAGCGCATCCGTTCGCTCGAAGACACGCGCACGCGGCAGATCGCGCAGGCCACGGCGGAATTCACCACCGTCGCACGACACAGCGCCGATGCGCAGCGCGAGGTGATCTCGTCGGTCGAGACCATCCTGAAATCGGAAGCTTTCATCCGCGCCTCCGCCGGCGGCATCAGCAAGAGCTGTGACGTGCTGCGCGCGAGCCTGCCGTCGAATCTCCCCTGGATCCGTACGCTTCTAATTGCCGGCCAGGACGGACGCATCCAGTGCGCCACCAACAACATGTATGTCGGCCTCGACCTCAGTGACCGGCCGTACTTCCAGCAGGCGCAGGAAACCGGCCGCTTCGTGCTGAGCGACTTCATCATGTCGCGCCCGGTGCCGACACCGACCGTCATGGCGGTTTACCCGGTATCCGCCTTCAGCGGCGCAGCTGATGCAGTCGTGCTCGCCACCGTCAACCTCGACTGGATGTCGAAGGTCATGAGCAATCTGGGTGGTCGCGCCGGCATCACGGCCGTGCTGGTCGACAGCGCCGGTACCGTGCTGGCGGCACCGGCCGACCAGCACAGCGCGATCGGCCGTCCGCTCGACAATCTGCCGCTGATGTCCGCGATCGCCGACAAGGCGCTGAGGTCTGACCAGGACGAAGGCTCACTCTCTTTCCTCGCCGCGGACGGCTCCCGCCGCGCGGTCAGCTTTATCCGCATCGCCGGGACCAATGCCCGCCTGATCGCCAGCATCGACGAGGACAAGGTGTCCGCGGCCGTGAGCCGCGACATCCGCACCGCCTATCTCCAGCTCGCTTTCGTCGTCGTATTCGTGTTGCTCGGCGCGCTGATCGCAGCCGAGAAACTGGTGATCAAGCCGATCAGAATGCTCGCCGACATGGCCAAGCGTCTGGGCGAGGGCGACCTCTCGGCACGCGCCGCGCGCAATCGCCTGCCGGCCGAGTTCGTGCCGCTGGCCCGCGCGTTCAACGCGATGGCCGCGCAGCTCAGCCAGCGCGAACGCGAGCTGATGGCGAGCAATGACCGCCTCACGGTAATGGCCTCGATCGACATGTTGTCAGGGCTTGCCAACCGCCGCGGCTTCCAGAGCCGCCTCGACTTCGAATGGATGCGCGCGCAGCAATATGGCAGCGATCTCGCGCTTCTGATGATCGACGTCGACCATTTCAAGCTGTTCAACGACACCTATGGCCATCTCGAAGGCGATTCCTGCCTGACCAGGCTCGGCGAATCGCTGTCCGGCATCGCCGCCGACACGATGGGCTTCGCGGCCCGCTACGGCGGCGAGGAATTCTGCCTCTTGCTGCCGAACACCGACGTGGCGCGCGCCGTCGAGATCGGCGAACAGGCGCGCGCGGCCGTGCTAAAGCTGTGCCTGCCGCACATCACCTCCGACCACATGATCGTCACCGTCTCGATCGGTGTTGCCGCGACAAAGCCCAACGAGAGCTTGCGTCCGGGCGATTTGATCGAAGCCGCCGACGCCGCGCTCTACGCCGCCAAGCACCGCGGCCGCAACAACGTCGTCGAGCACGGCATCACGGTGATCGACAACGGCGCGGCGGAAATGATGATGGCGGGTTGAGGGCTAACCCGCAGCCCCGGCGCCATCGAGCTCGCTCTCGGTGACCACGCGATTGCGGCCGCTGTTCTTGGCGAGATAGAGCGCGCGATCGCAGCGCTCGATGAGATCGGTGATCGCTTCGCCGGTCCGGTACTGCGCAACACCGATCGACACGCTGATATGGGGCAGGATCTCGCCGGTCGAGCGACGCGTGATGGTGCATTCCGCGATCGCGTGCCTGATGCGCTCGGCGACCTCGGCGCAGGCGGCCAGATCGGCATCCGGCAACACCGCGATCAACTCCTCGCCGCCATAGCGGGCCGACAGGTCCTGCTCGCGGACCTTTTCGCGCAGCACCTTGGCCATCAGGCGCAGCACCTGGTCGCCGACGCCATGGCCGAAACTGTCGTTGAAGGTTTTGAAATGGTCGATGTCGAGCATCAGCACGCTGAGCGGCTCGCCCCACTCCGCAGTTGTCTGCGCCTTGCGCAGGAATTCGTCGAGCGCCCGGCGGTTGGCGAGGCCTGTGAGGGTATCGGTCCGGGCACGCTCCTCGGATTTGGAGAGGGAGGCGCGGATCACGTCGAGCTCGCGGGTCTTTTCCGCAAAGCCTGCCTCGAGCCGCGTCGCGCGGGCGGCGGCGCGGCCCAACTCGTTCATGAGCTGGGCGACCAACGCTTTGGGGTCGACACCGGCCTCGCCCTGGTCGGCAACCTCGTTGATCGCCTGCATCTGGGAGTGGTTGTCTGCGATCGCGGTTGCCAGAAAATCCTTCGCCGCACCCATGAGGGCATGCAGCCGCTCCGATGTCTCCGAGACGATAGCGCCCCCCTTGGGCGCGACATAGGTTTCGAACAGATCCTGATTGGTCCTGACGTCGAAGGGACGGTTATGATCGATCAGGAGGTCGATGGCGTTGCGCAGATCGTCATGGCTTCCTGCGAAATACTGGAACCAGACGGCGAAATTGGCCGGCGTGGCAGGGATCCGCTGTTCGGCCATGCTCCGCATCGCCCGTTCGGCAACGGACGCGGCATAGTCGTAATCGGGATCGTCGAAGCTGGCGTCCATCACAAATCTTGAGAGTTCTGGTCAGTCGCAAACTCGCATCGACCCCTTAATCACGCCCCAACGCGGCCTCAGTAGTTATGCGGTGCAGCGCCGAAGGTTCCCAATTGCGGCAACCCATTGACCCCTTGAGGACTTCTATGGCCTAGTCCGCCGTCTTTAGCTGGCCCATATCCACGAAAACCCAACGATTCCATGACCTCCGAACGCTATAACGCCCGCGACGCCGAACCGCGCTGGCAAGCCGCCTGGGACCAACAGGCGATCTTCGTCTCCAAGAACGACGATCCGCGGCCGAAATATTATGTGCTTGAGATGTTCCCCTACCCGTCGGGGCGCATCCATATCGGCCATGTCCGCAATTACACGCTTGGCGACGTACTGGCCCGCTTCATGCGCGCCAAGGGTTTCAACGTACTGCACCCGATGGGCTGGGACGCTTTCGGCCTGCCGGCCGAGAACGCAGCGATCGAGCGCAAGGTCGCACCGAAGGCCTGGACCTACGACAACATCGCCGCGATGAAGAAGCAGCTCCGTTCGATCGGGCTGTCGCTGGACTGGAGCCGTGAGATCGCGACCTGCGATCCGTCCTATTACAAGCACCAGCAGAAGATGTTTCTGGACTTCCTGCGCGAAGGCCTCGCCGAGCGCGAGAAGCGCAAAGTGAACTGGGACCCCGTCGACATGACCGTGCTCGCCAACGAGCAGGTGATCGACGGGAAAGGCTGGCGTTCGGGTGCCGTTGTCGAACAACGGGAAATGAACCAGTGGGTCTTCAAGATCACGAAGTACTCGCAGGAGCTGCTGTCGGCACTGGATACGCTGGATCGCTGGCCCGACAAGGTGCGGCTGATGCAGCGCAACTGGATCGGCCGGTCCGAGGGGCTGCTGATCCGCTTCGCGCTCGATACGGCGACAACACCGGCCGGTGAGAGCGAGCTGAAGATTTTCACGACGCGCCCGGACACGTTGTTCGGCGCGAAGTTCATGGCGATCTCGGCCGATCATCCGCTGGCGCAGGCCGCCGCCGCCAAAAACCCTGCGCTCGCCGAGTTCATCGGCGAGATCAAGCGGATGGGCACGGCGCAGGAGATCATCGACACCGCCGAGAAGCAGGGATTCGATACCGGCATCCGCGCGGTTCACCCGTTCGATCCGAGCTGGAAGCTGCCGGTCTATGTCGCCAATTTCGTGCTGATGGAATACGGCACCGGCGCCATTTTCGGCTGTCCCGCACACGACCAGCGCGACCTCGATTTCGTCAATAAGTACGCTCTCGGCAATACGCCGGTGGTGTGCCCCGAGGGCCAGGACCCCAAGACCTTTGTCATCACCGATACCGCCTATGACGGTGACGGCCGCATGATCAATTCGCGTTTCCTCGACGGCATGACCATCGATCAGGCCAAGGACGAGGTGGCGAAGCGTCTCGAGACCGAGCTGCGCGGCAACGCGCCGGTCGGCGAGCGCCAGGTCAACTTCCGCCTGCGCGACTGGGGCATTTCGCGCCAGCGCTATTGGGGCTGTCCGATCCCCGTCATCCATTGCCCGAAATGCGATGTCGTGCCGGTGCCTGACGCCGACCTGCCGGTGAAGCTGCCGGACGATGCGACCTTCGACAAGCCGGGCAACGCGCTCGATCATCACCCGACCTGGAAGCACGTGACCTGTCCGCAATGCGGCGGCAAGGCTCAGCGTGAAACCGACACCATGGACACCTTCGTGGATTCGTCCTGGTACTTCGCGCGTTTCACCGATCCCTGGAACGAGAACGCGCCAACGACGCCAGAGGTCGCCAACCGGATGCTGCCGGTCGACCAGTATATCGGCGGCGTCGAGCACGCGATCCTGCATCTGCTCTACAGCCGCTTCTTCACGCGCGCCATGAAGGCGACCGGGCACATCGCACTGGACGAGCCGTTCGCCGGCATGTTCACGCAGGGCATGGTGGTGCACGAGACCTACCAGAAGGCCGACGGCACCTATGTCCAGCCGGTCGAGGTGAAGGTCGAGACCGGCGCCAACGGCCGCCGCGCCACGCTGCTGACGTCAGGCGAAGACATCCAGATCGGCCCGATCGAGAAGATGTCGAAGTCGAAGAAGAACACGGTCGACCCCGACGACATCATCGAGACCTATGGCGCCGACGTCGCCCGCTGGTTCATGCTGTCGGACTCCCCGCCCGAGCGCGACGTGATCTGGAGCGATGAGCGCGTCCAGGGCGCCTCGCGCTTCGTGCAGCGGCTGTGGCGGCTGGTGAACGACTCTGTCGAAGCCGGCAAGGCCGCGCCGGCGGCCCGGCCCGCCAGCTTCGGCCCGGACGCCACCGCCTTGCGCAAGGCAGCCCATGGCGCGCTGGACAAGGTCACCACCGGGATCGAGCGGCTGCACTTCAACGTCTGCCTCGCCCATATCCGCGAATTCACCAATGCGTTTGCGGAGATCTTGCAGCGTCCCGGCCAGCCGGCTCCAGATTTGGCCTGGGCGATCCGGGAGGCCAGTCAGATCCTGGTCCAGCTGTTCTCCCCGATGATGCCGCATTTGGCCGAGGAGTGTTGGCAGGTTCTGGGCCAGAGCGGGCTGGTTTCCGAGGCCAATTGGCCCCAAATCGAACGCGATTTGCTGGTTGAAGACAGTGTGACCCTGGTGGTCCAGGTCAACGGCAAGAAGCGGGGCGAGGTCACAGTTGCAACAGCGGCCGAGAATCCGGAAATCGAGGCTGCCGTTTTGGCCCTCGATGCGGTAAAATTGACCCTGGACGGCAAGCCCGTCCGCAAGGTGATTATCGTCCCCAAGAGGATCGTGAATGTTGTCGGCTAGGATCCGCATCGCAGCCCGCTTGCTGGCGGTCGCCGCACTGGCGGCCATGACGGCCGGCTGCTTCCATCCGATGTATGCCGAGCACACCGACGGCACCCCCGGCCTGCGCGAGAAGCTGATGGGGGTCGATCTGCCCCCGATCGCCAAGGCCAATGCCTCGCGCGAGGCCCGCGTCGGCGTCGAGGTCCGCAACGCGCTGGCGTTCAAGCTCTATGGCACCGCCACCGGCATGCCGCCGACGCACCGCCTGGAGATCCGCTTCTCAAGCAGCAAGACGTCGCTGATCGTTGATCCCAACACCGGCCTGCCGAGCAGCGAAAACTACGGTCTCGACGCCCAGTACAATCTGATCGAGGTCGTCAGCGGCAAGTCGGTGATGACCGGCACCACGTTCTCCCGCGTGTCCTACGACATGCCCGGCTCCTATCAACGTTTCAGCCGCAATCGCGCGATACGTGATGCCGAGGATCGTGCCGCCAACGAGATCGCCGAGAACATCACGACTCGCCTCGCCTCGTTCTTCACCGCGGGCACTTAATTCATCCCGTCACCCCGGTTCGCCCGGACTGACGAATCCCAGGCACCATGGTCGCGCTGCGCGGAAAAGAGATCGACGCCTTTCTCGCCCGCCCCGATGCGGGCCGTCCGATCATCCTGCTCTACGGTCCCGACGCCGGCCTAGTCCGCGAACGCGCGGATGCGCTGATCGCCTCCGGCGTCGACGATCCCAACGATCCCTTCTCGCTGGTCAAGGTCGATGGCGACGAGCTCTCCGCCGAGCCGTCGCGCCTCGTCGACGAGGCCATGACGGTGCCGCTGTTCGGTGGCCGCCGCGCCATCCGCGTGCGCGCCGGCTCGCGCAGCTTTGCCAGCGCTATCGACACGCTGGCGGAGATGGGCGTGAAGGATTGCCGCATCGTGATCGAGGCCGGCGAGCTGCGCCCGGAATCGCCACTGCGCAAGGCCTGCGAACGCGCCAAGACGGCCGTCGCGATCGCTTGCTATCCCGATACCGAGCGCGACCTCGCCAAGCTGATGGAAGACGAGCTCCGCATCGCCAATTTGCGCATCGCGCAGGATGCCCGCGCCGCGCTGATGTCGTTCCTCGGCGGGGACCGGCAGGCGTCCCGCAACGAGCTGCGCAAGCTCACGCTCTATGCCCATGGCAAGGGCGAGATCACGCTGGATGACGTGATGGCTGTCGTCGCCGATGCCTCGGAGCTGAAACTCGATCCGATCGTCGATGGCGCCTTCGCCGGCCGGCCCGAGATCGTCGAAAACGAGTTTGCCAAAGCCATGATCGCCGGCACCTACCCCGGCGTGATCATCTCTGCGGCGCAGCGTCAGGCGGCGTGGCTGCACAAATCGGCGCTCGCAATCGCCGACGGCACGCCCGCTTCCGCCGTGCTCGACAGCGGCTATCCGCGCCTGCATTTTTCGCGGAAGCCCGCTGTCGAAACCGCACTGCGCAATTTCAGCGTGGCGCGGCTCGCCGCCATCATCGAGCAGCTCGCGACCGCCGCGCTCGACACCCGCAAGCAATCCACCCTCGCCGCGGCTATCGCCCAGCGCACACTGATGGCGATCGCCGCGAACGCGAAGCGGCGGGGCTGAGTCTCCCAATGTCGTCCTGGCGAAAGCCAGGACCCATTACCCCAAGGAGAGGTTTGGGGAAGATTCGTAGTCCGGTATTGCGACCAGCTCCAATCGAGACATCACGCGGTATGGGTCCTGGCCTTCGCCAGGACGACATCGAGGGTGCGTCTAGATCGCGCCCTTCGCCAGCCGCTTCATGACCTCGTCGAGCTGATCGAGGTTGCGGTAGTTGATCTGGACCGAGCCGCCGGGATCGCGGTGGCTCACCGTGACCTTGAGCCCGAGCGCGTCGCTGACGCGCTTCTCCAGGTCGACCGTGTCAGGGTCCTTTTCCTTCGCTCCCGTGCGCGCCTTCTGCGGCTTGCGCTCCGGCACGCCCTCTTCATGCGCCAGCGCCTCGGTCTGGCGGACGTTGAGGCCTTCTTCCACGATGCGCTTGGCAGCCGCGACCGGATCAGGCACGCCGATCAGCGCGCGGGCGTGACCGGCGGTCAGCTCGCCGCTCGTGATCAACGCTTGCACCTCGGCGGGAAGCTTGGTCAGCCGCATCATATTGGCGATGTGGCTGCGGCTCTTGCCGACGACTTTGGCGATGTCGTCCTGGCTGCGTTTGAACTCGTTGGCGAGCGCGTGATACCCGAGCGCCTCTTCCATGGGGTTGAGGTCTTCGCGCTGCACGTTCTCGACGATCGCGAACTCCAGCGCATCGCTGTCGCTGATGTCGACGGGGACGATCGGCACTTCGTGCAGGCCGGCCATTTGCGACGCGCGCCAGCGCCGCTCGCCGGCGATGATCTCGAAGCGGTCCTGCGCGCCCTTCACCGGTCGCACCACGATCGGCTGAATCACGCCGTGCTGCCTGATGGAATCGCTGAGCTCCCTGAGCTCGCTTTCCGAAAAGGTCCGGCGCGGGTTGCGCGGATTGGGCTTGATGAACTCGATCGGCACCTTGCGTTGCGCGCGCGGACGATCGACATGCTGAGCCTCGCCGCCGACGTCACCGATCAGACTCGCAAGACCCCGGCCCAATCGCGAACGCGCTTCGTCGGCCATCGCCAGCTCCCTTGGATTCAACGTGCAGCACTCCAGAACTGAATTTCGAATTGTAGGGTGGGTTAGCGAAGCGTAACCCACCATCGTTTCGTTCGAGGCGCCAGACGTGGTGGGTTACGCCTTCGGCTAACCCACCCTACGGCAACTTCAATGCGTCGTCCGCAGCTCGCGTTCGCGCTGGATCACTTCGGTGGCGAGCCGCAGATAAGCTTCGCTGCCGACGCATTTGAGATCGTAGACCAGCACCGGCTTGCCGTAGGACGGCGCCTCCGAGATGCGCACGTTGCGCGGGATCATGGTCTTGTAGACCTTCTCGCCCATGAACTGCCGAACGTCGGCAACGACCTGGTTCGAGAGATTGTTGCGCGAGTCGAACATGGTCAGCACGATGCCGTGGATCGACAGGTTCGGATTGAGCGTCGAGCGCACCTGCTCCACCGTTTGCAGCAATTGCGACAGACCTTCGAGCGCGAAGAACTCGCACTGCAGCGGCACCAGGATCGCGTCGGAAGCCGCCATCGCGTTCACGGTGATCAGATTGAGCGAGGGCGGACAGTCGATCAGCACGTAAGTGTAATCGGCGTCGGGCGAGACGTTGTTGTTGAGCGCGCTGATCGCGTCACGCAACTTGTACGCACGACCGGGCGTGGTGCCGAGTTCGAGTTCGAGGCCGGAGAGATCCATGGTCGAGGGCGCGATATGCAGCCGCGGCACCGCCGTCGACACCACCGCTTCCCGCAGGCTCGCCTCGCCCACCAGAACGTCATAGGTCGAGCAGGAGCGGTTGCGGCGATCGATGCCGAGTCCAGTCGAGGCGTTGCCCTGCGGATCGAGATCGACGATCAGGACGCGTTCGCCGATCGCAGCGAGCGCCGTGCCGAGATTGATCGCCGTGGTTGTTTTTCCCACGCCGCCCTTCTGATTCGCCAGCGCTAGGATGCGCGGATGGCCCTGCGGGACGGCAGCGGTCTGTTCTTGCTGCGGTTCGTCAATCACGCTCATCGCAAATTCCCCACTTGGCCCCTGACGCCTCACCCGCGCCGTTCGACGGAAGCCAGCTCAACGATCCAACCGTCGCCTGTCCGGCTTTGGTGGAGCTGCGGCTGAATATTCCAATATTTAGTAGCTTCGGTCAATTCAGACTCTACATCTTGACCCTTTAGAAATAACGCCTTTGCACCTTGGCGCATCAGCGGCTCCGCAAAGCCGATGAGTTGATGTAGCGGAGCCAGCGCACGCGCGGTGACGCAATCGACCGGGCCGGTGATTCTATCCACATTATCCCCGATCTCAGCGAGATGTACGACTCCCGGGGATGTAGTTATGCGGATGGCTTCGCGCAGGAAGGCCGCTTTCTTGGCGATTCGTTCGACCAGGTGGACGCTGGCCCCGGCCGTCCCCGCCATGGCGCAGGCCAGGACTACGCCAGGGAAGCCGCCGCCACTGCCGAGATCAGCCCAGCGTATGGCCGATGGGGCGAGTGCGACGAGCTGAAGCGAATCGGCGATGTGCCGGGTCCAGAGATGCGGCAACGTCGAGGGCGCGACGAGATTGGTCTTGGCCTGCCACTCCCGCAGCAGTGCGATGTAGCGATCGAGCCGGGCTTCGGTTTCATGTGAAACAGGTGCGAGCTTGAGCGCCGCAAACTTGTCGGCTGCAATGATGGCATCCAAAGATCGATCGTTGGCACTGGCCTTGTCGATCTTCGGTCTGGTCGGCGCCGGTTCGGAGCGAACACCGGCACCCTCCCCCGCCGAAGGTTTTGCTGATGACGATCTGCCGCCGTCCGGCCCGCGCTGTTTCACGTGAAACCTATGCGATTGCTTTGGAAGTCTTCCGCGCTTCGCGGCGGAGATAGGCCGCAAGGATACCCAGCGCGGCCGGCGTCATGCCGTCGATTCGACCGGCCTGGCCGACGGTGAACGGACGTGCCTTCTCCAGCTTGGCCCGGACCTCATTGGAGAGACCGGGGACCTGCTGGTAATCGACGTCCGACAACGCCATCCCCTCGTCCCGCCTGAAGGCCTCAACGTCGGCGCTCTGGCGCTCCAGATAGACATCGTACTTCGCGTCGATCTCGAGATGGGTGGCGATGACGGGATCAATGGCAGCGAGCTCCGGCCAGATCGCACGGACCTGGCTCCAGCCGATGTCGGGATAGGCCATCAGCTCGAAGGCCGACCGCCGCTGGCCGTCCCGGTTCAGGGTGAGACCCTGCTTGATGGCCTCGTTCGGGGTGATCGTGAGCGACTTCGACAGCGATCGAGCCGCATTCAGGGCGACCATCTTGGCGCGATGATGCTGGGTGCGGGCGCTGCCAACGCATCCCAGGGCGATGCCCTTCTCGGTCAAACGCTGATCGGCATTGTCTGCCCGCAATGTCAGCCGGTACTCGGCCCTGGAGGTGAACATCCGATAGGGCTCGCTGATGCCACGGGTGACGAGGTCGTCGATCATCACGCCGAGATAGCCATCCGCCCGGTCGAACACCGTCAGCGCGGCGCCGCTCGCAGCCAATGCCGCGTTCAGCCCTGCCACGATGCCTTGGCCGGCAGCTTCCTCGTATCCGGTGGTGCCGTTGATCTGCCCGGCCAGAAACAAGCCGCGCAGACGCTTGGTCTGGAGGGTCGGATCGAGCTCACGGGGATCGACGTGGTCGTATTCGATGGCATAGCCCGGCCGGACCATCTTCACTCGCTCCAGGCCGGGAATGGTTGCGAGGATGGCGAGCTGAACGTCCTCCGGCAGCGAGGTCGAGATGCCGTTGGGATAGACAGTGCTGTCGTCGAGCCCTTCCGGCTCCAGAAAGATCTGGTGACCGTCGCGATCGCCGAAGCGAACGATTTTGTCCTCGATGGAGGGGCAATAGCGCGGTCCGGAGCTCTTGATCTGGCCGGAGTACATCGGAGAGCGATGGACATTGGCCCTGATCACGTCGTGGGTCGCAGGCGTGGTCCGGGTGATCCCGCACTGGATCTGCGGCGTCGTGATCCGCTCGGTCATCACCGAAAACGGCTCCGGAGGCTCGTCCCCCGGCTGCATTTCGACCGCCGACCAGTCGATCGTCGTGCCGTCCAGACGCGGCGGAGTCCCTGTCTTGAGCCGTCCAAGAGTGAAGCCGGCACGCTCGAAAGAGGTCGAAAGGCCCATTGCCGGCGCCTCGCCGACCCTGCCGGCCGGCCAGTTCTTCTCTCCAAGATGGATCAGACCGCGGAGGAAGGTGCCGGTGGTGACGACGACAGCCCCTGCCCGAAGTTCGCGGCCATCTGCCAGCCGCAGGCCGATCACCCGTCCCTCGACCACGATCAGCTCGTCGGCTTCGCCTTCGACGACGGAAAGACCGTCGGTCTCCCGGATCGCCGCCTGCATCGCGGCAGCATAGAGCTTCCGGTCGGCCTGGGCGCGCGGACCGCGCACCGCCGGGCCCTTACGACGATTGAGGACGCGGAACTGGATGCCGCCGGCGTCGCCGACCCGGCCCATCAGACCATCGAGCGCGTCAACCTCGCGAACCAGATGGCCCTTGCCCAGACCGCCAATGGCGGGATTGCAGGACATCGCGCCGACCGTGGAGAATCGGTGCGTCACCAGAGCGGTCGCTGCACCCACCCGAGCGGCCGCGGCCGCGGCCTCACAGCCGGCGTGGCCGCCGCCAATCACGATGACGTCGAAGCTCTCTCGCTCTGTTCGCATGGCGGACTTCTAACTCAGAGGCGGGGAAGCCGGAAGTGGAAACTGGAGGGGGCGGTTGTTTCACGTGAAACGGGGCAAGGCGAAGCCCAAGTATTTTCCGCGAAAACAACCCCATGCACAGTAGAATGGCCCATGGAAAGATTACGGTTTTCAGTGAGAGAAAACGGGGCTCTCGAAGGATAAGGGCATCGACCGGGGGTCGTAATGCCCAGATACAGGCCGGTCTCCGAAGCGATGGCAGCGGCATACCCCTATCAGCGCGAGAGGATTGATCCGGATCTCTCCGCTCACCCGCTCCTTAGCTGCTACGTTTCAGGCCGGAGAAATTGGGTGATGGAGACGTTTCACGTGAAACATCTAGGAACCGCGCCCGCCTTGTTTCACGTGAAACGAAAGAAGTGGAACAAAGGCTAGTTCTACAATGAAGAACTAGCGCTACTTTCCAACACAGAATTTCTGGAAAATGGCCCCTAGGACGTCCTCGACATCCACCCGACCCAGCAGCCGGCCCAAGGCATAGGCGGCAGCCCGCAGCTCCTCGGCGGCAAGCTCCTCGCCGTGTTCTACAAGCTCCAGACTCCGACGCAAGCTGTCCGATGCCCGGCGCAGCAGATCCCGCTGCCGGGCCCGGGTCACCAACGCCCCCTCGGTCGTTCCGAAAAACTCGGCGGCGAATTTCACGAGCGCATCGACCAGTTCGGGAATGCCGTCGCCCCGGCTCGCTGCGATTCCGAACTCACCCCGGGGCCCCACGTCCCCGACCCCGCCGAGATCGATCTTGTTGCGCACGATCCAGACCGAGCCGCCGGAACGACTGCCTGCGTTGCCGGACTTGACCAGCGACGGTATCGCGGCCGGATCGACAGCGCGCCCCGCCTCCACCAGCCACAACACGAGGTCGGCATCTTCGGCTCGGGCTCGCGCCCTGCGTACACCCTCCTGCTCGACTGGATCGTCGGTCTCGCGAATGCCGGCGGTGTCGATCACCGTGACGGGATAGCCGTCGAGATCGAGCTGCACCTCAATCACATCGCGT
Organism: Bradyrhizobium sp. Ken64; assembly: GCF_055807555.1. NCBI lineage: Bacteria > Pseudomonadati > Pseudomonadota > Alphaproteobacteria > Hyphomicrobiales > Nitrobacteraceae > Bradyrhizobium > Bradyrhizobium sp. Ken64. Next base: position 161,415 of record NZ_JBVVPA010000007.1, read on the forward strand.
GTCGTGCCGGCATGCGGCGAGACGATTGCGACGTCGCGGCGCGCGAGCTGGTTGATCAGCGTCGATTTGCCGACATTCGGCTCGCCCGCGATCGCTACTATCAGGCCGTCGCGCAAGCGTTCAGCCTGTCCCTGTGCCGCAAGGACTTCTGCTATTTCGTTATGCAGCGCACTGATCGCCTTGACCGCAGGCGCCATCAACTCGGCGGGCACATCGCCCTCATCGGAGAAATCGATGCCGGCCTCGATCAAGGCCGAAGCCTCGATGATGCGCTCGCGCCAGTCGCGCGCGCGATCGCCGAGGAGACCCTGCAACTGCCGCAACGCCTGGCGGCGCTGGCGGTCGGTGTCGGCGTGAATGAGATCGTCGAGGCCCTCCGCCTCGGTCAGGTCGAGCTTGCCGTTCTCGAAGGCGCGCCGCGTGAATTCGCCGGGCTCGGCGGCGCGCATATTCGGAATTATGGAAATTGCGGCGAAGAGTGCGGCCAGCACCGCGCGGCCGCCATGGACATGAAATTCGGCGACGTCCTCGCCGGTCGCGCTGGCGGGCCCCGGAAACCACAGCACCACCGAATCGTCGATCGGCTGGCCCGCGCCGTCATGAAGGAGTCGGCGACTGGCCTGCCTCGGCGCCGGCAGCTTGCCTGCCAGCGTCGTCAGCACCAGGCTGGCGCCTGGCCCGGAGACGCGCACCACCGCGAGCGCGCTCGGCGGACGGCCGGACGACAGCGCAAAGATGGTCTGGTCTCGCGGATGCATGGCCTATTTGTCCGGCTGAAAGGGAAAAGGCAAACATTCGTTTCGGCTGACAAATCGCGCGATTATGCTGCACCGATTCCCGCAGCAAAACCTATAGTGCGATGCAATAAACTCGCGAGCGTCTGCTGCAAAAAGCACTTCCAACGGAATGAGCGGCGTCCCTCGGCCCATATATTCATAAATAATATCAAAGGCTTATACGGCCCCTACTCCAGACGACAAACGCCGCGCCATGCTGCAGCTGCGCGGCAGCAAAGCCGCGCAAAGAAATGGGCGCCCGAAGGCGCCCTTTGATCATGCTGCACTGCAATCAGGTGTTCATCGAGTCGAAGAACTCGGAATTGCTCTTGGTCGAGCGCAGTTTGTCGAGCAGGAAGTCGATTCCATCCATCGTTCCCATCGGATTCAGGATGCGGCGGAGCACGTACATTTTCTTCAGGACTACCGGATCGGTGATCAGCTCTTCCTTGCGGGTGCCGGAGCGCGAAATGTCGATTGCCGGGAAGGTCCGCTTGTCCGAAACCTTGCGATCGAGGATCAGCTCGGAGTTACCGGTGCCCTTGAACTCTTCGAAGATGACTTCGTCCATGCGGCTGCCGGTATCGACCAGCGCCGTCGCGATGATCGTCAGCGAGCCGCCCTCTTCGATGTTGCGGGCGGCGCCGAAGAACCGCTTCGGCCGCTGCAGCGCGTTGGCATCGACACCGCCGGTCAGCACCTTGCCCGATGACGGAACCACGGTGTTGTAGGCGCGGCCGAGGCGCGTGATGGAGTCGAGCAGGATCACGACGTCGCGGCCATGCTCGACCAGCCGCTTGGCCTTCTCGATCACCATTTCGGCGACCTGGACGTGGCGCACCGCCGGCTCGTCGAAGGTCGAGGAGACCACCTCGCCCTTCACCGAGCGCTGCATGTCCGTGACTTCTTCCGGACGTTCGTCGATCAGGAGCACGATCAGATAGCACTCGGGATGATTATGCGCGATCGAGTGCGCGATGTTCTGCATCAGCACGGTTTTGCCCGTGCGAGGCGGCGCGACGATCAGAGCGCGCTGGCCCTTGCCGATCGGCGCGACGATGTCGATCACCCTTGCAGACAGGTCTTTCCGCGTCGGATCGTCGATTTCCATGCGGAAGCGCTGATTCGGAAACAGCGGCGTGAGGTTGTCGAAATTGACCTTGTGCTTGGCCTTTTCCGGGTCCTCGAAATTGAGCGTGTTGACCTTCAGCAGTGCGAAATAGCGCTCGCCCTCCTTCGGGCTGCGGATGTGGCCTTCGATGGTGTCGCCGGTGCGCAGGCCAAAACGGCGGATCTGCGAGGGCGAAACGTAGATATCGTCCGGGCCCGGCAGGTAATTCGCATCGGGCGAGCGGAGGAAGCCGAAGCCATCGGAGAGAACCTCGACGACGCCTTCGCCGACGATGTCGGTCTCGGCGAGCGCAAGCTGCTTGAGGATGGCGAACAGCAGCTCCTGCTTGCGCATGGTGCTGGCATTCTCGACCCCGTTCTCTTCCGCGAACGAGACGAGCTCGGCCGGCGTCTTCGACTTGAGGTCCTGAAGTTTGATTTCCCGCATTGGGGTGGTCCTGTGGGGTAACCTGGGAGGGGGGTGCGAGGAGGCTCTGAAATGCGGACGCGAAAAGGTAAGGTCCGCAGGTCTGGCAAGGAGAGCGCCGGTGAGGCTTCAAACCTGATGGGGTGTCCGGCCTCTGGAAAGCTCAGACACGACCACATCCGCCTGCGTTGGGTGGGATATTGCTAATATAGAAAATCGCCTCTCACTCCGCAAGCAGAAGCACTGAGCGATTGTTCGCGACCCCTGCCTAGAACGGCTTCACGATCACCATGATGACGATCAGAATCATCAAGGCAGTAGGTACCTCATTGATAATCCGATAGAATTTCTGGCTCCGGGGGCGCCGGTCCGCCGCGAAATCCTTCAACCAGCGTGAAAAAAAGCCGTGGACCGCCGACATCGCCAGGACCAGTGCCAGTTTTACGTGCAGCCAGCCGAAAGTGAACCAGTGTCCAGCCCAGGCGAGATAGAGCCCAGCGAGCCAGGTCACAATCATGGCGGGGTTGATGATCGCCTTGAACAGCCGCCGTTCCATGATCTTGAACGTCTCCGACTGCTTCGAACCGATTTCGGCCTCGCAATGATAAACGAACAGTCGGGGCAAATAGAGCATGCCCGCCATCCAGGAGATGACGGCGATTACATGCAACGCCTTGATCCAGAGATAGACGTCTTCAAACATGTCTGGGGTCCGGATTGCCGCCCAGCCGAAGGGAACGCTGGGGATAGTAAGAACTCGTTAAGGTCTTACCTGCACACATATCCGTCCGTAGCGCCCTTCTCCAATAAGAATCTTAGATTCTTAAGGTTTGAGTCTATGTGACGGTGAATTGGACTCACACATTTCCGTCCGCCCGTTCACACGCGCTTGTTCACATCCATCAACATATCCTCTGATAGCTCTGGCCGCTTTCGATAAGCCGGTCAGCTTCAAAGGCTTGCGCGTTTCTGTCGGCAGCTTATCAAGAGGGTTATCGGCACAATCCCGTTTCCCTTTCGGCAGGCCGCCGAACTTGTTCTCAAGGGCAGTGGTGTGAAGAAAATTGGCACTTGTCCCGCCCTCGGTGTCGCACATCCCTTTCCGAGCGGTTAAGGTCCACAGAAATCCACAAACCAAACCGGTTTCATACAAAGGGCTTTTGTGCCGACCTCGAGCAATTATTTCCATCTGCACCTCGTGTCCGACTCCACCGGTGAGACGCTGATCACGGTCGCGCGAGCCGTTGCCGCCCAATACGCCAACGTGACACCGGTCGAGCACGTCTATCCGCTGGTGCGCAGCCAGAAACAGCTCGATCGCGTGCTCGACGAGATCGAGGAAGCACCGGGAATCGTGCTGTTCACGCTGCTCGAGAAGGATCTGGTTTCCAGGCTCGAGGACAAGTGCAAGGGGATCAATGTTCCGAGCCTGTCGATCATTGGGCCGGTGATGCAGTTGTTCGAGGCGTATCTCGGAGCCGCCACGACCGGCCGGGTCGGTGCCCAGCACGTGCTCAATGCCGAATACTTCAAGCGCATCGACGCGTTGAACTACACGATGATCCATGATGACGGCCAGCATGTCGAAGGGCTGGACGATGCGGATGTGGTGCTCGTCGGTGTCTCCCGCACCTCCAAGACCCCGACCTCGATCTACCTTGCCAACCGTGGCATCCGCACCGCCAACGTGCCGCTGGTTCCAGGCATTCCGGTGCCGTCGCAACTGGAAACGTTGACGCGACCGCTGGTGGTGAGCTTGCATGCGACGCCGGAACGCTTGATCCAGGTGCGCACGAACCGCCTGCTCTCCATGGGCGCCGATTCCAGCAGCGACACCTATACCGACAAGCAGTCGGTTGCCGAGGAGGTCGCATTTGCCCGCAAGCTGAGCGCCAAGCACGATTGGCCACTGCTCGATGTCACGCGGCGCTCGATCGAGGAAACCGCCGCGGCGATCATGAAACTCTATAGTGATCGCCAGCGTAACCGGCCTTCTGAGTAGTTTTGGGAATGGTTTCGCAATGGGTCTGTGGCTCGGAAAATCCTCGTTGATCCTGGCCTCGCAGAGCAGCGCGCGAAAGATGCTGCTGGCCAATGCCGGGCTCGAGTTCAAGGCGATCACGGCTGATATCGACGAGCGCGGTATCCAGGCCGCCTCCGGACTTTCGAACCCGCGCGAGATCGCCCTGCTGCTGGCGCGCGAAAAGGCCAAGGCGGTTTCGGGCCATCACGCTGGAAGCACCGTCATCGGTGCGGATCAAACGCTGGCGCTTGGCGATCGCCTCTTCAACAAGCCCGCGGGCCGCGCCGAGGCGCTGGCGCAACTGCGCGATCTCTCCGGACATAGCCATGAGCTGAATTCCGCCGTGGCGATCGCACGCGATGGCGAGATCATCTTCGAGGACGTCTCGGTCGCCCGCCTCACCATGCGGCAGATGACCGACGCCGAGCTTTCGGCCTATCTCGACACCGCCGGCGATGCCGTCACCACCAGCGTCGGCGGTTATCAGCTCGAAAGTCTGGGTATCCATTTGTTCGAGCGTATCGAGGGTGACCACTTCACCATCCTCGGCTTGCCGTTGCTGCCGCTGCTTGCATTCCTGCGGCGCGAGCGGCTAGTTGCGGTGTGAATGGCAGAGATGGCTGGGCGCTGATGCGAATCCTGGGACTGACCGGCTCGATCGGGATGGGCAAATCCACCACCGCGAAATTATTCGCGGAGGCCGGCGTCCCTGTCTACGATGCCGATGCCGCCGTCCATCAGCTCTATGAGGGCGAGGCTGCGCCCGCGATCGAGGCCGCCTTCCCCGGCACCACTGCCAACGGCAAGGTTGATCGGCCAAAACTCTCGGCGCGTGTGGTGCACGATGCTGCCGCCATCAAGCAGCTCGAGCAGATCGTCCATCCGATGCTCGGTGCTTCCCGGAAAAAATTCTTCGCCGACGCCGAAGCCGCCAACACGCCGGTCGTGGTGCTGGACATTCCGCTGCTGTTCGAGACGGGCGGCCAGACGCGGGTCGATGCCGTGGTCGTCGTGACGACGTCTCCGGAACTGCAGCGCGAGCGGGTGCTGGCGCGCGGCACGATGGACGAGGCCAAGCTCGACGCCATCATCGCCAAGCAGACCCCCGACGCGGAAAAGCGCAAGCGTGCTGATTTCGTGGTGGATACGTCGCATGGACTCGAGCCGGTGCGCGCCCAAATCGCGCACATCCTGGCCGAGGTCGTTAAGATGCCGCAGCGGCGCGCCTGATTCGCCGCCTGACACGGCTTCTTGGATCATGCGCGAAATCGTTCTCGACACCGAAACCACCGGCCTCGATCCGCTGCGGGGAGACCGCCTGGTCGAAATCGGCTGCGTCGAGATGCTCAATCGCATGCCGACGGGACAGAGTTTCCACGTCTACATCAATCCCGAAAGGGACATGCCGGCGGAAGCCTTTGCGGTGCACGGGCTGTCGGCCGAGTTTCTGGCGACGAAGCAGCTGTTTCACGAGGTCGTCGACGATTTTCTGGAGTTCATCGGCGACGCGCCGCTGGTGATCCACAATGCCTCGTTCGATATCAGCTTCATCAATGCCGAGCTCGACCGGATCAAGCGCCCGGGAATCCCGCGTGAGCGGCTGGTCGATACGCTGCTGCTGGCACGGCGCAAGCATCCCGGCGTCTCGAACCGGCTCGACGATCTCTGCTCGCGCTATGCGATCGACAATTCACGCCGCACCAAGCACGGCGCATTGCTCGACGCCGAGTTGCTTGCGGAAGTCTATGTGGATCTGGTCGGGGCGCGGCAATCGCAGCTGCTGCTGGCTTCGGAATCCGAGGAAACTCGTGCCAATGGAGCTGCCGATGCGCCGCGGCGGCAGCGGCCGGCGCCGCTCACGCCGCGGATTTCAGACGCCGAGCGCGAGGCCCACCGGGCCTTCATCGCAACGCTCGGCGACAAGGCGATCTGGAACGAGTTCTTGCCCGCTCCAGCCGCCCCTTCGGCTGGTTAAGCCTGGCCGCTCGGCTGAGCGGCCATTTGCCGCTCCATGTTCTGACGATAGAGCCCGACGAAGTCGACCGGGTCGAGCATCAAAGGCGGGAACCCGCCGTCGCGCACGGCAGTGGCGATGATCTCACGGGCGAACGGGAACAGCAGGCGCGGGCATTCGATCATGACCAGCGGATGCAAATTGTCCTTCGGCACGTTGGAGATGCGGAACACGCCGGCATAAGCGAGCTCGAACGAGAACATGATCTTGCCGGCGGTCTCGGCTTTGCCCTCGACCGACAGCGTTACCTCGAACTCCTGTTCGCTGAGGTTGTTGGCGCTGACATTGATCTGGATGTTGATCTGGGGCGGCTGGCTCTGCTGCTGGAGCGAGCTGGGCGCATTCGGATTTTCGAACGAGAGGTCCTTGGTATATTGCGCCAGGACGTTGAGCTGGGGAGCCTGGGCCGCCTCGGGAGGGGTGCCGTTACCGTTGGTCATAGAGTGTCTCCTTACCCGATTGGGGCTGAATTTCGCGGCGGTTGGCTAACATAGGGCTACCTCGTTCCACAAGGACGAACGGTCCCGGATGGGGAATTCCGGTCATGACCACAACTGTGGCGTTCACCCCGCCGATCCAGCGCAACTGCGTCTTAAACGATTGAAGATGCGCGATTTCCGGGCAGGATCGGGTTTCCCCTTAAGCATAAAACGCGCTACACTCGGTGCTGTGCCAAAAGGCGCCATTGGCCGGGCAAGATTTCGTGCCTACATCCCACGGACCTGACGCGCGGACCCAAAATGGTGATGTAGACTTGCCGTTCCGGTATGGAACGGTCTACTGGCCGGATCGATTTTCCCGGCACGACCCCTTCGAGACGGCCCCTTCTACAGACGACCAGAAAGCGAATACGACGTGGACATCTACACCATCATCTTCCTGGCGCTGGCGGTCTTCATTTTTCTGAGGCTGCGCAGCGTGCTGGGGCAGCGCACCGGTAATGAGCGACCGCCGTTCGACCGCAACGCGCTCCAGGGTGCCCAGGACAAGAACGTCGTCACCATGCCGGGCAAGGTTATCGACCAGGCCCCCTTGGCGCCGACGGCCGAGCCGGCCCCGCCCTCCGACCGCTGGAAGGGCCTGACCGAGCCGGGCACCGTGCTCGCCCAGGGTCTCGACGCCATCGTCGAAAAGGATTCCACCTTCGATCCGCGCCATTTCATCTCCGGCGCCCGCGGCGCCTATGAGATGATTGTGCTGGCATTTGCTAATGGCGACCGCCGCGCGCTGCGCGACCTGCTGTCGTCGGAGGTCTATGAAAGCTTCGACGCCGCGATCAAGGAGCGCGAGAAGCACGAGCAGAAGACCGAGACGCGCTTTGTCTCGATCGACAAGGCCGAGCTCGTCGGCGCCGAGCTGCGCGACCGCACCGCCCAGCTCACGATCCGCTTCGTCTCGCAGATGATCTCGGCCACGCGAGACAAGGCCGGCAACATCGTCGATGGCAGCGCCGACACGGTCGCCGACATCACCGACATCTGGACTTTCGCCCGCGACATCACCTCTCGCGATCCGAACTGGAAGCTGGTTGGCACCGGAAGCGCGAATTAAGGCTTTCCTGAAGACCAGCGCGACGGCGCTTTGCGCAGGTGCCGTCGCGCTGTCGTCGTTTTCACTCGGCGCCGAGGCGGCCCGGCGCCACTATCGCAGCCATCACCATCATCTCCCGGAATTGCCGGCCGCGCCGCCGCGCGCCTTGCCATATCCGCAGCTTCCTCTGCCGTTTGAGATTCCCGGCGCGCAATATCTGCCGCTGGCCTGGGCCGATGTGAAGGGCTGGGGCGACGACAATCATCTCGCGGCCTACAAGACCTTTCGCGCAAGCTGCCGTCCGATCAGCGCGCAGACCGGTGCTCCTGAACCCAAGGCTTTAGGCGCCTCGCTGGGCGAACCCTGCCGGGTCGCCAAGTCGCTCGAGCTTACCGACGACGCCAGGGCCAAAACTTTCTTCGAGGAAAATTTTGCGCCGCTGCGGATCTCTCGCCTTGGCGAGCCCGACGGTTTCGTGACCGGCTATTACGAGCCGGTGCTGGAGGGATCGCGCACGCAGACCGAGGTCTACAACGTCCCGGTCTACCGCCGCCCCTCCAACCTGTTCGTGCGCGGCTACAAGCAGGATTCAATCAGCCTGCCCAACAAGGGCCCGGTCTATCGCAAGATCGGCCGCCGCAAGCTCGTGCCCTATTACGACCGCGCCGAGATCGAGGACGGCAAGATCGCCGGCCGCGGGCTCGAGATTGCCTGGCTGAAGGACCCGACCGATCTGCTGTTCGCCCAGATCCAGGGCTCGGCGCGGATCAAGTTCGACGATGGCGGCTCGGTCCGGCTCAACTACGACGCCTATAACGGTTATCCCTATACGGCGGTCGGTCGCATCCTGATCGAGCGCGGCATCATTCCGAAGGAAGAGATGTCGATGCAGAAGATCAGGGAGTGGATGGCGCAGACCCCGGACGGCGCCAAGGAGCTGCGGCGCCAGAACCGCTCCTACATCTTCTTCCGCGAGGTCAATCTGTCCGACAAGGAGGAGGCGGTCGGTGCGCAGGGCATTCCGCTGACGGCCGGCCGCTCGATCGCGGTCGATAAATCGCTTCACGTCTACGGCACGCCGTTTTTCATCGAAGGCGAGCTGCCGATCGATTCCGAACGCGCGAAGACGCCGTTCCATCGCTTGATGATCGCGCAGGATACCGGCTCGGCCATCATCGGGCCCGCGCGCGCCGATCTCTATTTCGGCGCGGGTCAGGAGGCCGGCCGCGTCTCCGGGCGGCTGCGCCATGCCATGCATTTCGTGATGTTGGTGCCGAAGGGCCTCGATCCCACGGCGCGTGCCGCGCGGCTGCCGGTGCCAGACCCGCGGCCTTCGGAGAGAATTGCAAAACTGTTTCCGCAAACCGATCCTGCGAAGGACAAGCCGGCGGCAGCCGTGGCGCAAAGCAAGAGCGAGACGGTCGCTGTCGCCAACCCGATCCCGCTGCCGGCGCCGCGACCGGTGCTAGAGCCCGTTCGCGAGCCGCGGCGGCCGGTGAAAAATCGTTCCCATCGGCAGCAATGAAGCGATCGTCCCGTCCGCCCGTGCTGGAGCCTCGTCCCTCGCCGCGCCGTCGCGCGCTGAGCGAAGAAGAGCGCGCGCTGTGGGATACGATCGCAAAGCAGGTCAAGCCGCTGAGGAAGCATCGTGTCGCCAAGGCACAGGCCGCGCCGCGCACCGAGCCTTCTCCTGCAGCGCCCGCCACGCGGCTTGCGCCGTCGCCACGTCCGATTGCCGCTGCGCCGCCACCGCGTGCGTCGAAGCCGGCGGTGCCACCCCTGGCGCCGCTCGGCAAACGTGAGCGCACAAAGCTGTCGCGCGGGCGCAGCGAGATCGAGGCGCGGCTCGATCTGCACGGCATGACCCAGATGCGCGCCCATCGCGCACTGACCGGATTCCTGCACCGCGCCCATCATGACGGCCTGACCTTCGTGCTCGTCATCACCGGCAAGGGCCGAAGCGGCGGCGAAAGCGGCGTGCTGCGTCGTCAAGTGCCGGAATGGCTGAGCCTGCCGGAATTCCGCGCCTTTGTCGTGGGGTTCGAGGAGGCCGGTATCGGCAATGGCGGCGAGGGCGCGCTTTACGTGCGGATCAGGCGGGCGAGATATTAACCGCGGGCTCGCTGCAACCTCTCCCGCAAGTGGGAGAGGGAGCCAATCTTCTAAAACGGCCGCACGATTCCGACGCGCGGGATCAAGGCGACGATCAGGCCAAAGATATTTGTCTTCTGATCTTCCGCCGGAATCAGCGGCGTCTCGCGAGCGGCGGGCAGCATCTTCACCGCGTGCAGGATCAGGAACATGCAGACCGCCCAGTTCGAGATCCAGCGCGAATAGTCGAATACCATCGCGAACATCACGAGACAGGCGATGCTGATGCCGGCAAGCGCCGCGACCACGAGACGGCGATGCGTGTCGTTGGCGAGCGCGCCGATCAAATTGGCAAAATAGCGCCACAGCGGTGTGTGCAGCCAGATCAGCAGGGCGAACACGGGCACGCCGAGGATGTTGTGCGGCAGGCGGCCCCAGGTGTCGGAGATCTCCTTTGCCAGCGGCTGATACCAGATGTAGGCGAACTGCAGCAGGTCGGTTCGCGACGGATCGGCCATCCGGCTCTTCAGATAGGCAACGAAATCCGCCTCCGGGATCGGCATCGTTCCCCAAAATTGCGCGGCGAAGAACAGGGTGGAGACGGCCAGCAAGGCGATGATGCCGAACGCGACATTGGTGCGCTCGCAGCCGTGCGTCAGATAGTGCCTGATCACGACGATGGTGATGATGGTCGGCACATACATCAGGAGATGGATGTGGTGGATCAGGACGAGAGCGATCGAGAACAGCGCAGCCAGCGCCACGAACAGCAGCGATCCCGCCGGCACCAGCAGCAGGATGATCGCCAGCGCGCAGCCATAGATGTCGAAATGGCCGAGCGTGTGCATGAAATTCTTGAGGAAGAACGGCGAGCCCGCGATGAAGACGAACAGCGGCAATGTCTTCGTCGTGAAGCCGAACGTCGTCTGGAAGAGTCTTGCGTATAGCCCCAGCGTCACCAGCCATGTCGCGCCGCCGAGCGCGAACACCAGCCATACCGGCACCTTGTCGGTGAACAGCGCGACGATCGCTCCGATCAGCGCGCGCTTGATGAAGCCGAAATGATAGTCGACGAGGAGGTGGATGTAGGGGACGTAAGGCGGCAGCTGGATCTTGTGGACGAAGACGCCGACGATGACTGCCGCGTTGACCGCGAGCAGGAGACGCCAGGGGTTTTGCAGGATGCGTGCGGTCACGCCGCATCCATAGCGCGGCCGCCCGGATTTACAAAATGAACCGGCTCAGATCCGCGTTCTTGGCGAGGTCGCCGACGTGCTTCTGCACGAAATCGGCATCGACCCTGACGGTCTCGCCGCTGCGGTCGGGGGCCGTGAAGGAGATCTCGTCCAGCACCCGCTCCATCACGGTCTGCAGCCGCCGCGCGCCGATGTTCTCGACGGTGGAATTCACGGCCACCGCGACGTCGGCGAGCGCGTCGATGGCGTTGTCGGTGATGTCGAGCGTGACGCCCTCGGTCTGCATCAACGCGACATATTGCTTGATCAGCGAGGCCTCGGGCTCGGTCAGGATGCGGCGCATGTCATCGCGGGTCAGCGCCTGCAGCTCGACGCGGATCGGCAGGCGGCCCTGCAGTTCCGGCAAAAGGTCGGACGGTTTTGCGACGTGGAAGGCGCCTGAGGCAATGAACAGGATGTGGTCGGTCTTCACCGCGCCGTGCTTGGTCGAGACGGTGGTGCCCTCGATCAGCGGCAGCAGGTCGCGCTGCACGCCCTCGCGCGAGACGTCGCCGCCGGCGCGGCCTTCGCGGGCGCAGATCTTGTCGATCTCGTCCAGGAAGACGATGCCGTTGTTCTCGACCGCGCTGATCGCCTCCAGCGTCAACTGATCGCTGTCGAGCAGCTTGTCGGATTCCTCGTTGATGAGGATCTCGTGCGAGCTCTCCACCGTCAGTCGCCGCGTCTTGCTGCGGCCGCCGAGCTTGCCGAAGATGTCGCCGATCGAAACCGCGCCCATCTGCGCGCCGGGCATGCCCGGGATCTCGAACATCGGAAAGCCGCTGCCGCCGCCTTGCGTCTCGATCTCGATTTCCTTGTCGTTGAGCTCGCCCGCGCGCAGCTTCTTGCGGAACGAATCCCGCGTCGCCGCGCTGGAATTGGCACCGACCAGGGCGTCGAGCACGCGCTCCTCGGCGGCGAGCTGCGCACGTGCCTGCACGTCCTTGCGCTTGCGCTCGCGGACCTGGGCGATCGCGACCTCGACGAGATCGCGCACGATCTGCTCGACGTCGCGGCCGACATAGCCGACCTCGGTGAATTTCGTCGCCTCGACCTTCAGGAACGGCGCGTTGGCAAGCTTGGCGAGCCGCCGCGCGATCTCGGTCTTGCCGACGCCGGTCGGGCCGATCATCAGGATGTTCTTCGGCAGCACTTCTTCGCGCAAGGAGCCTTCGAGCTGCTGCCGCCGCCAGCGGTTGCGCAGCGCGATCGAGACGGCGCGCTTGGCATCGGCCTGGCCGACGATGAAACGGTCGAGTTCGGAAACGATTTCGCGGGGAGAAAAGTCTGTCATGGGACCTTAGCTAGGATCAGATGCGGGGCGGGACAAGCCGCTTTTTTGCCGTCAGATGATCGGCGGACCCGATTGCCATTGTTTCACGGCCTCGACCGGATGGATCAGCATCAGGATATTGAGCGTCAGATTGTCGCGAATATGGAGCGCCAGCATGATTTCGAAGGCGAGCCCGAGCAGGACTGTCACTGGAACAGGCAGAAGGCGCGCGGCGAGGAAGCCCAGCATCATGGACAGATTGTCAGAGACCGAATTGACGATGCTGTCGCCGAAGTAATCCAGTGAGATCGTGCCTGCGCGGTAGCGTTCGATGATGAAAGGCGAGTTCTCGACGATCTCCCAGGCACCTTCGATCAGCATGGCGATGATCAGCCGCGCGGGCCAGGACAGAGACACGAATGGCAGCCGCGCGAACAGCAGCCAGGTCAGTCCATAGAACAGGAAGCCGTGCAGGATGTGCGAGAAGGTGTACCAGTCGGCGATGTGCTGTGAATTCTCCGAGCTGTTCACCACGCCATGCCATAGCTTGACATAGCCGCAGGTGCAGATCGGCACCCGGCCCATCGCCAGCAGGATCGAGGCCTGCATCGCCAGCAGCAGCAGCGCGATGCCGACCCAGGCGAGCGGTGGAAACGCGGCCCTGCTCCCGCGCACACTTGTCAGCGTCATGCCTCGCGCACCATCAGCAGCGCCGCTCCGTCGGGTGTCTCGACCATGCGTTCCCGGACAAAGCCGGCCTTCTCATAGGCGCGCACGGCGCGCGCGTTGAGCGGATCGGGATCAGTGACGATGCGCGGCAGGCCCTGCCGCAACTGCGCGTCGGCGAATTGGCGGATGAATACCGAACCGTGCCCGCGCCCGATCATGTCGCTTTCGCCGATGAATTGATCGATGCCACGCGTGCCCTCCGGTTGCGGCCCAAGACCCGTATTCCAGGCGGTCAGGCGGTAGCATTGAAGATAGCCGAACGGCTTGTCGTCGGCCAACACGATGAACTGGTCCATTGCCGGCTCACCAAGATCGCCGCTCACGAGCGCGAACTGCTCGTCCGGATCGCCCCACCATTCCCGCACATGTGCTTCGCCCAGCCACCGCCGGATCAGCGGCAGGTCGGCCGCGGTCATCGGGCGGAAGGTGTAGGCGGGGGCCATCTAGCGGCCAAGGCGGTGGTGCACTCCCTCTCCCGCCTGCGGGAGAGGGTTGGGGAGAGGGTGCGTCCGCAATGGGACAACCCCCAAGAGGACAGAACCCTCACCCGCGCCTTCGGCGCGACCTCTCCCGCAAGCGGGAGAGGTTACAGCCAGTCCGGAGGTCCGCTGTCCAGCCACAAGCCCTACCCGGCCGCCAGCGCTTCGACGGTGACATTGCGGTTGGTGTAGACGCAGATGTCGGCGGCGATGTCGAGGGAGCGGCGGACGATGGTCTCGGCGTCCTTGTCGGTGTCGAGCAGGGCGCGGGCGGCCGCCAGCGCGTAATTCCCGCCGGAGCCGATCGCCATGACGCCGGCTTCGGGCTCCAGCACGTCGCCTGTGCCTGTCAGCACCAGGGAGACGTCCTTGTCGGCGACGATCATCATGGCCTCCAGCCGTCGCAAATAACGGTCGGTGCGCCAGTCCTTGGCGAGCTCGACGGCGGCCCGGGTCAATTGCCCCGGATATTGCTCGAGCTTGGCTTCCAAACGCTCGAACAGCGTGAAGGCGTCGGCCGTGGCGCCGGCAAAGCCGCCGATGACGTCGCCCTTGCCGAGTTTCCGGACCTTCCTGGCGTTGTGCTTGATCACGGTCTGACCGATCGAGACCTGGCCGTCGCCGCCGACCACCACCGTGCCGCCCTTCCGGACCGTCAAAATCGTGGTGCCGTGCCAGACCGGCGAGCTGTTTGGGGAGTCCTGCATGAATGATCCTCGTTGTCCGGGCTGATTTAGGCGGTCGGGAGCGGGGGCACAACGGGCCGCTCCGGGACCAATTTCGCTCACCATAGGCAGAAGTAGAGGCCCGGCCAGCCGTTCCCGCAGTAGCGAAGGCGTCATTTGGCTGTTAAAAGACCGGCGTTTTCGGCCCCGAACGAGGATGAAAGCCAGTTTTGATGCGCACCGCGACGATCAAGCGCAAGACCAAGGAAACCGACATCGAGGTCACCGTGAACCTCGATGGCTCCGGCGTGTCCAATATCGCGACCGGCATCGGCTTTTTCGACCATATGCTCGATCTCCTCGCCCGCCATTCCCGCATCGACCTCACGGTCAAGGCGGTTGGCGATTTGCACATTGATCATCACCATACCACCGAAGACACCGGCATCGCGCTCGGCCAGGCCGTCAAGCAGGCGCTCGGCAACATGGCGGGCATCACCCGCTATGCCGGCGTGCACATGCCCATGGACGAGACGCTGTCGCGCGTGGTCATCGACATCTCGGGCCGCCCGGTCCTGGTGTTCAAGGTCGACTTCCCACGCGACAAGATCGGCGAGTTCGACACCGAGCTGGTGCGCGAGTGGTTCCAGGCCTTTGCCATGAACGCCGGCGTGACTCTTCACGTCGAGACCCTATATGGCGATAACAGCCACCATATCGCCGAGTCCTGCTTCAAGGGTCTGGCGCGGGCGCTGCGCACCGCGGTCGCGATCGATCCCAAGGCTGTGGGCGAAATCCCGTCCACCAAGGGCTCGCTCGGCAGCTGACGTCTCGGGCCGGCGGCGCGCGCCGCGGTATCACTGAATTCCTAGGAACGGGGCATCGTCATGTCCGTCTACACAGTTCATGCTCCCTCCCCTGCCGGAGCCGATCTGCGCGCGACCGACAAGTTCGTCTTCGTGCGCGACGGCTTCCATTTCTGGGCGATGATCTTCGGCCCGCTCTGGCTGCTGTGGAACCGGCTATGGCTGGCGCTGATCGGCTGGGTGATCTTCGTTGCCGCGTTCAACGTCGGGCTGTCCAGCCTCGGACTCGGCCGTTCGTCGATCTTCTTCGCCGACGTCATCGTCGCGCTGCTGATGGGATTCGAGGCCTCCAGCCTGCGCCGTTGGACGCTTTCGCGCGGTAAATGGCGGCAGCTCGACGTGGTGATTTCCGACGACGAGGACACCGCCGAGCGCCGCTTCTTCGAGCGCTGGAGCCAGAAACAGCGCGGCATCGTCAACGATCAATGGGCCGTCGATCGCGGCGGCCCGCCGCCGACCCGCAACGTGCCGGGCCAGCAATTCTCCAACCCGCCGCCGATGCCGGCGGGCGGCATCATTGGTTTGTTTCCAGAACCGGGAGGGTCAAGATGAGCGTCGCCATCATCGATTACGGTTCCGGCAATCTGCATTCGGCCGCCAAGGCGTTCGAGCGCGCCGCGCGCAGCATGGATAACCCGCAAAAGGTGTTCGTCACCAGCGATCCGGACCAAGCCTACAGCGCCGATCGTCTGGTGCTGCCGGGCGTCGGCGCCTTCGCCGATTGCCGGCGTGGGCTCGATGCCGTCAACGGCATGGTCGAGGCGATCACCGAAGCGGTGCGCGTCAAGGCGCGGCCGATGTTCGGCATCTGCGTCGGCATGCAGCTGTTCGCCACCCGCGGCAAGGAGCATGTCATCACGCAAGGCCTGAACTGGATCGGCGGCGACGTCGAGAAGATCACGCCGCGCGACGAGAGCCTGAAGATCCCGCACATGGGCTGGAATACGCTCGATGTGCTGCGCGAGCATCCGGTGCTGGACAGGCTGCCGCTCGGCCCCAAGGGCCAGCACGCCTATTTCGTGCACTCCTACCACCTCAACGCCGCCAACGAGGCGGACGTGCTAGCGCGCGCCGACTACGGCGGGCCTGTCACCGCGATCGTCGGCAAGGACACCGCCATCGGGACGCAGTTTCACCCCGAGAAGAGCCAGCGCTTTGGTCTGGCCCTGATCTCGAACTTTTTGCGATGGAAACCGTGATGATTCCCACGGTTTTCACCTCGTCATTGCTCGCAATGACGGAGTGCCTGGCTGACAGCCCCGTTCCCATGAGGGGAACGGGAGAAGGTGCGACATGATTCTCTTTCCCGCGATCGACCTCAAGAACGGCCAATGCGTGCGCCTCGAACAGGGCGACATGGCACGCGCGACCGTTTTCAATCTCAATCCCGCCGCGCAGGCGGCGAGCTTCGTCGCGCAGGGCTTCGAGTATCTCCACGTCGTCGATCTCGACGGCGCGTTTGCCGGCAAGCCGGTGAACGCGCAGGCCGTCGAGGCGATGCTGAAGACGATCACGATTCCGGTGCAGCTCGGTGGCGGCATTCGCGATCTTGCGACTGTCGAAGCCTGGCTCGACAAGGGCATCACCCGTGTCATCATCGGCACCGCCGCGGTGCGTGACCCCGAATTGGTGAAGGCTGCCGCCAAAAACTTCCCCGGTCGCGTCGCGGTCGGGCTCGACGCGCGCGACGGCAAGGTCGCGGTCGAAGGCTGGGCCGAGACCTCGCAGGTGACGGTGCTGGAGATCGCACGGCGTTTCGAGGATGCCGGGGTCGCCGCCATCATCTTCACCGACATTGCGCGCGACGGCCTGCTCAAGGGCCTGAATCTCGATGCGACCATTGCGCTGGCCGACGCCATATCCATCCCCGTCATCGCCTCCGGCGGCCTCGCCTCGATCGAGGACGTCAAGGCGATGCTGACGCCGCGCGCGAAAAAGCTCGCTGGCGCGATCGCCGGCCGCGCGCTTTACGATGGCCGGCTCGATCCCGCAGCCGCCCTCACCCTGATCCGCGCCGCGGCCTAGGAGACATCCGATGTTCAAGGTGCGCGTGATCCCCTGCCTCGACGTCAAGGACGGCCGCGTCGTCAAGGGCGTCAACTTCGTCGATTTGCGCGATGCCGGCGATCCCGTCGAAGCGGCGATCGCCTATGACGCCGCCGGTGCCGACGAGCTCACCTTCCTCGACATCACCGCGACCCATGAGAACCGCGGCATCATGCTGGATGTGGTCCGGCGCACGGCGGAAGCCTGCTTCATGCCCGTGACCGTCGGCGGCGGCGTGCGTGAGGTCAACGACATCAAGACGCTGCTGCGCGCCGGCGCCGACAAGGTCTCGATCAACAGCGCAGCGGTGTCGCGGCGTGAGTTCGTCAAGGAAGCCGCCGAGAAATTCGGCGGGCAGTGCGTGGTGGTCGCGATCGACGCCAAGCGGGTCAAGCGCGCCGGTGGCGGAGAGCGCTGGGAGATCTTCACCCATGGCGGTCGCAACTCGACCGGCATCGACGCCATCGAATATGCCCAGGAGGTGGTCTCGCTCGGCGCCGGTGAAATCCTGCTCACCTCGATGGACCGCGACGGCACGAGGCAGGGTTTCGACATCCCGCTGACCCGGGCGATCGCCGACAGCATTCCCGTTCCCGTGATCGCCTCGGGCGGCGTCGGCAATCTCGACCACCTCGTCGACGGTATTCGCGACGGCCACGCCACCGCCGTACTGGCGGCCTCGATCTTCCATTTCGGGGAATTCACCATCCGCGAAGCCAAGGAGCACATGTCCCGGCGCGGGCTGCCCATGCGCCTCGATGCCTGACGACTCCCGTTCCTAAAAATGCTACATGATCGGCGGGGTCCGTCTTATCCCGCCAGATAACCGGCCAATCCGAGTGTTTTGTATGCCGCGTTTCACGATCCACGATCTGGCTGAGACCATCGACGCCCGCGCTGCAGCGGGTGGCGAGGCGTCCTATACCCGCAAGCTCCTCGACAAGGGCGCCGAACATTGCGCCAAGAAGTTCGGTGAGGAGGCAGTCGAAACCGTAATCGCAGCAGTCGAAAACGATCGCGCGCATCTGATCGCCGAGGGCGCCGACCTGCTCTATCATTTCCTTGTGCTGCTCAAGGCCCGCGGCGTAAAGCTGGAAGAGGTCGAGGCCGCATTGGACAAGCGGACCAATATGTCAGGGTTGGAAGAAAAGGCGTCGCGCAAGGGCGGCAGCTAGCCGAGGTGGAGAGTCGCGTCATGGATATCCGCGCACCCGAGCAGCAATATAATCCGTACCGCGTCTATACGCGCGAGGAGTGGTCGCGACTCCGCGACGACACGCCGATGACGCTGGAGCCGGGCGAATTCGACCGGCTGCGCTCGCTGCACGACCGCCTCGATTTGCAGGAGGTCGAGGACATCTACCTGCCGCTGTCGCGGTTGCTGTCGATCTATGTCGATGCGATGCAGCGGCTTTATTATGCGGAGCGCCAGTTCCTCAACATCCGCGACCGCAAGATGCCCTACATCATCGGCGTCGCCGGTTCGGTCGCGGTTGGAAAATCCACCACGGCCCGCGTGCTTCAGGCGCTGTTGGCGCGCTGGTCGCCGCGTCCCAAGGTCGAGCTGATCACCACCGACGGATTTCTGTATCCCAACGCCGTGCTGGAACGGCAGGGCATCATGCAGAAGAAGGGCTTTCCGGAGAGCTACGACCTACCGCTGCTGCTCAGCTTCCTCTCCGACATCAAGGCCGGCCGCCGCCATGTGCGCGCGCCGGTCTATTCGCATTTGACCTATGACATCGTGCCGAACCAGTGGGCCGAGATCGACCAGCCCGACATCCTGATCGTCGAGGGCGTCAACGTGCTGCAGACCGGCAAGCTGCCGCGCGACGGCAAGGCCGTGCCCGTGGTCTCCGACTTCTTCGATTTCTCGGTCTATATCGACGCCGACGAAGCCGCGCTGCGGCAGTGGTACATCCGGCGTTTCCTCTCGCTGCGCGACACGGCGTTCACCAATCCCAAATCCTACTTCAACCGCTACGCGCTGTTGTCGGACGAGGAGGCCACCGCCACCGCGATCGCGATCTGGGAACGCACCAACCTCGCCAATCTCGAGGACAACATCCTGCCGACCCGCCCCCGCGCGACCCTGATCCTGAAGAAGGGCGCCGACCACACGGTGGCAAGCGTGGCGCTCAGGCGGCTGTAACAGCCTTGATGAACGCAGCCCTTGTTAAATTTCGGGCTGAGTATCTTTTGTTGCAGACCGGCGAGGGGCATTTGGCTATGGCTTTCGGAAACGCACACGGGCACCATGGTTGATCGTCTCAGAAGCGCTGCCGAGCATCTCGAAGCACCGATATGCCCGGACTGCCTTATCGAGATGAAGTGGTTCCGTTCCGAGCTGCTGGCGGACGAGCCGACCCCGATCATCGCGCATCTTTTCGTGTGTCCGCATTGCAAGCGCGCGGCCCAGGCGGATTCCATTTTCAAGGGCAAGCAAGTGCTGCCGGACAAGCTCTCCGCACCGCGTTTTCTGGCTTATGCCGCCTACCGCTCGGCGTCGGCCGGATTCGGCGCTCGGCTGACCGCCGGGTCGTGACTCGACAGGGCGGTCATTTCCGGACCTCCTGTCGCGCTTTTGAACCGATGAAGATGTGCCACGCCGTGAGAAACATCGCGGCTATGAGCGGGCCGATGACGAATCCGTTCGCTCCGAAAGCCGCAAGGCCGCCCAAGGTGGCGAGCAGCACGACATAGCTCGGCATTTGGATCGACTGGCCGACCAGGATCGGGCGGAGAAAATTGTCCGCAAGACCGATCACGAAGGTCCCGAAAGCGAGCAGGATTATCCCTTTCGTGACCGAGCCTGCCACCAGCAAATAGAGTGCGACCGGAACCCAAACCAGGGCGGAGCCGAGCACGGGCAGGAGCGAGAGCAGCGCCATCAGGGCGCCCGCCAGCAGCGGCGCAGTCAAGCCGAGCAGCCAGAAAATCAACCCGCCAAGCGCACCCTGAATCAAGGCAACGAGAACGATCCCCTTGATCGTCCCACGAACCGCGAGGGTGAACGCATTTAGAATCTCGGTGGTGTGGCTCGGCCGCAGCGGGAGCGCGTCGCGGATCCGTGCGCTGAGCTCGTCACCATCGCGGAGCAGGAAGAACAGCAGGTACAACATCACAAGCAAGCTTGCGACGAACTCCAGCGTCAACTGACCGATGTTGATGGCGTGCCCCGCCAGTTGTTGGCCGGCAGGGACGACCAGACTCGACAGACGTTCCTTCAGGGCCGAAAAATCGATACCGGCCAAGCGATCCGACAGGGAAGCGGCCCAGGCGGGCAGCGCGGATTTCAGCTGCTGCAGGGGATGGGCGAAACTGATCTCCCCGCTCTGAGCGCGCTGGTACAGCTCCCCACCCTGGTCGACGAGCGAGGCGATGACGACCGCCACGGGAATGAGGACCATGACGATCACGACGACGACTGTGAACGATGCGGCAAGGTTGCGCTTTCCCGGAAGGGCCTCCAGGGCGCGTCGATAGAGTGGTGCGAAGATGATCGCCAGAAGCGTGGCCCACAACAACGCGCCGGAGAATGGCCAAAGCACCCACCCGAACGCAAGCGAGATCGCGGCAAGCAAGATGAGGAATGAGCGGTCTTCCGATGTTCTCACGTGTTCGCCAACCCTTCTGTTGCCAGAGCATGATCCGGACCTGAAGTCCGGGCCGTCACTTGTCTGCTTTCGCGGTCCAGTCGGCGAGCTTGATGCGTCCTGCAAAGGTTGCGGGACCCGAGCTGCCGGCCTTGTAGACGAAAGCTTCGCCTTCCTGAACGTCCCCGGCATCCTTCCCGAAGGCATCGGCGATGTTGGTCTTGTGGGTGACCAGGAAGGTGTTGGTGCCGGCCTTGGGCGGCGCATCGACGAGCTGCCGCACGGCCTGGCCCGCCTTTGCATTGGCACCCGTCGGATTTGCCATGCCCGACGCGCTCGCGTTGCTGCTGTCCGTCAATGCATCGACCGGCTTGACCTCGCGGCCGGAGATGAGCTTGCCCGCCTCGATCGCGCGGTTCAGCCTGCTGGTGTAGACGTCGCCGATCGGGATCGCGAGCCCCTTGATGGCCGTCCCGATCTGGCCCGCCATGTCGCGGCCCTTTTCACTGAGCTGACGCTGGGCGCTCATGTCGTCGAACTTGAAAGGGTAGACATCCTTTTGGCTGTCGTCGGTGGCGGTGTGGCGAAACACCAGCACATAACCGCCTTGCTTGAGCGAGGCGATCAGTTGCGAGCTATCGGCCGCGGTGGCCTGAATGGAACCGCAGAGAAGGATCACGAAGGCGAGGCGGTAAAGCACGTTCATGCGAAATCCTCTGCTTAAATGCCCCAGAGGATGGTGACGCGCGACGCGGTCGATTTCAATTGTCGATCGCCGGCCGAGATCGGGTTCCTATGAAATCCGGATCAAACCGCCAGCTGCCGCGCCGCCGCCAGTCCGGCCAGCGCCTCTTGCAGCTTCTCGCGATCGAGCGGCTTGATCAGAAACCCGTTCATGCCCGCTTCAAAGCAGGCGTAGCGATCTTCCACCAGCGTATTGGCGGTGAGCGCGAGGATCGGCGTGTGGTGGCCGGCTCTAGCTGCCTCATGCGCACGGATTCGTTTGGTCGTTTCGATGCCGTCGAGCTGCGGCATCTGGATGTCCATCAGCACAAGATCATAGGGCGTGCCGGCCGATGCCGCGCCGAGCCAGGATTCCAGCGCGGCCTCGCCATGGACAGCGATGACGACGCGGTGGCCGAGTTTCGTCAGCAGCGAGCGCATCAACAGCGCGTTGATCTCGTTGTCCTCGGCGACGAGAATTGACAGGCCTTTCGCCGGTACCGCGGCGGTGGATGGAGCCGATGGCTCCGGCGCAAGATCGGGTGAGGCGACCTCCGGGGGCAGCGAGAGGCGCGCGGCGAGTGAGGCCGCGCGCAACGGCTTCACCAGGAAGCCGGTGAAGGCCGGCGAGAGTTTCTCGTGGCGCGAGCCGGACGTCAGCAGCACGAGGCGTTGCGTTGCATGGCTGCGTGCGGCTTCGCCGAGGCGGTCGGCGATGGCAGCGCCGAGCGCGCGATCGATCAGCACCGAATGCCATGAGCGTTCCGGCAGCAGCGCTTCCGCCACCGCCGCGTCCGTCACCATGCAGGTTTGGCCACCCCAGCGCTCCAGCCGCCGCGCGATCAGCGAGGCCTCGATGCCGTCGGCAATCAGCAGGATCGACTTGCCGGTGAGATCGGGACTCGGGAATGCCGTCTGTTCCGCATCGACGGCGGATGACGCCAACGGGATCGCGACCTCGAAGGTCGAACCCTTGCCCGGCTCGCTCGCGAGCGTGATGCGGCCGCCCATGCGCTTGACGATGCGCTCGCTGATGGCGAGACCGAGGCCGGTGCCGCCATAGCTGCGGGCGACGCGCTCGTCGGCCTGCTCGAATTCGCGGAAAATGCGCTGTTGCGCGTCGGCTGCGATGCCGATGCCGGTGTCGCGCACCAGAAAACTGATCTCGTTCGGCCAGATGCCGGGCTCGACGATCAGCGCGACGCCGCCGCTCGCAGTGAATTTGATGGCGTTGCCGGCGAGGTTGAGCAGCACCTGGCGCAGCCGCGCGGCATCGCCGACCACTTCGAGCGGCAGCCGCTCGTCGACATAGGCGGCGATCTCGAGCTGCTTCGCCTGCGCGCGGGGCGCGAGCAGCTCGGTGATGTCCTCGATCAGGCCTGAGAGGGCGAAGGGACGCTGCTCGAGATCGAGCTTGCCGGCTTCGATCTTGGAATAGTCGAGCAACTCCTCGATCAGCGCCATCAGCGCTTCGCCGGAGGTCTTCACGGCCTTGGCGTAGGTCGACTGTTCCGGCGTCAGCGTGGTGTCGAGCAGCAGCCCGCCCATGCCGATGATGCCGTTGAGCGGCGTGCGGATCTCGTGCGAGGCCATCGCCAGGAAGCGCGATTTGGCCCGGTTGGCGGCGTCGGCCTGATCGCGGGCGTCGGACAGCGCACGCTCGGTCTCGGTGCGGTCGGTGACGTCGCGTCCAACGCTCTGCAATTCGGCGGGTTGGCCGGCATCGAGGCGGACATAGCCTTCGCGCCAGGCGATCCAGCGCGCGCCGAGCGGGGTTGCGATCCTCTGGTCGTGAATGCGCGTGCCGTTGCTCTCGCGGGCGCTGTCGCCCTGCTCCAGCACGTCGAAATCAAAGGGCGTACCGACCAGCGCGCCGCGCGCCTGTCCGGCAAGCGCGCAATAGGCGTCGTTGGCGAAGGTGATGCGGCCGCTTGTGTCGCGCAGCACGATCAGATCGCCCTGCTGTTCGAACAGGCTGCGAGCGCGCTCCTCGGCCTCCTTCAGCTCCCAATTGCGGTCGATCAGCGTTTCGTTGTGGGCGGCCAGCGCACGCATCCGCTTGTTGACGAAGCGCAGGCGCATGCTGAGCGTGGCGAGGCCAAGGCAGGCGAGCGCGAACAGGAAGCTGACGCCGATCGCAAACGCATTGGGATCGTAGCCGGACGTCTCGGACCGGCTGCCGGAGACAAATCCATAGGCGCCGCCGAAGGTCGCCGAGAAGATCATGATGGAGCGGATCGCAAAGGCGATTCGGGGGTACTGTCGCCTGAAGCGGCGCATGCGCACCTTGATCCGGAACGTCCGATCCATCGCCACCGACCCGACTCTTTATCTTAAATCGCTGTGCTCGCTGGAACGACGATGTGCCGCCGACCTTGCGAACAGTTTGAGGTGTCGCGACCGCTTCCAAACAGGGTTGACGAGGTGTTAACGGCGCAAAGCGAGGCGACTCAAAGAGAGGCTGCTTGGAGATGACGGTGGCCGCCGCGGGCGCCGACGATCAGTGCCGCCGCCTCGCGCTGCGAGAAGGTCTTCGAGCGCACATAGACGCGGTAGTCCGCCGGCCCCTCGCTGGAGAGATAGATCACCTGACCGCCGTCGACGGGCTGCGCGGCAATCGAGATCAGGCGAGTCGAGGGGTTGGCCTGGCAGGATTCCGATTCCGAACCGGGGCCGTCGTCGACGACGGGGAAGTCGGCAGCGTCCGCATCCTCGGTGATCTGAACCCGCACCGTGGCGCGCGCGGGATCATCGGTGAAGGCGACATGCACGCCGGCGGTCCAGAACAGCGACGTCAGCTCGACCGAGGTGTCGCCGAGGGCGATGCAGGGATGCGAAACCGATCCGATCTCGCTGCGCGCGAACACCGCGGCCGCCAACAGGGGAATAACCGAGGCCAGGATCTTGAAACGCAACATGACACGCTACTCGCCGGGCCCTGGGGAAACTCGTGGCGCGAACTGATGGGCCTTATGGTTTGCAGAGCGTAAAGGAAACTCGTTACCGCCGGGTTGATGCGCTGGATGATCAGGCGATCTGCCGCACATCCTCCGCGAGTGCGCGATAGGACAGCGCCTCGGCGAGATGCAGCCGGCCGATCCTGTCGGCGTGGTCGAGATCGGCCAGCGTGCGCGCCACCCGCAGCACGCGGTGATAGCCGCGCGCCGACAGCCGCATGGTCTCGGCGGCGTCGCGCAGCAGCTTCTGGCCTTGGGCGTCGGGCTTCGCGATCTCCTCCAGCACCGAGGCCGGTGCTTCGGCATTGGTGCGAACCTTCGGCAGGCCGATATCCGCGTAACGCGCGAGCTGGATGTCGCGCGCAGCGGCCACGCGAGCGGCGACTTCAGCCGAGCCCTCTGCCGGCGGCGGCAGGATCAAATCGGCCGCGGTCACCGCGGGAACTTCGATGCGCAAATCGATGCGGTCCATCAGCGGCCCCGAGATGCGGGCCTGGTAGTCGCCGGTGCAGCGATCGATGCGGCCGCGCTTGCAGGCATAGCCGGGCTCGAACGCATTGCCGCAGCGGCAGGGATTCATCGCCGCGATCAGCATGAACCGTGCTGGATAGGTGACGCGGTGATTGGCGCGGGACACCGAGACCTCGCCGTTCTCCAGCGGCTGGCGCAGCGAATCCAGCACGCGCGGATCGAATTCCGGGAGCTCGTCGAGGAACAGCACGCCCTGATGCGCGAGCGAGATCTCGCCGGGCCGTGCGCGCATGCCGCCGCCGGTGAGCGCGGCCATGCTGGCGGAATGATGCGGGGAGCGAAACGGCCGCCGCGCCGTCAGCGCCCCGCCCTCGATCTCGCCGGCGACAGAGGCGATCATCGAGACCTCGAGCAACTCGCCCGGCGACAGCGGTGGCAGGATCGAGGGCAGGCGTGCCGCCAGCATCGATTTGCCGGCGCCGGGCGCGCCGATCATCAGCAGGTGATGACCGCCGGCGGCCGCGATCTCCAGCGCCCGCTTGGCGCTCTCCTGTCCCTTGATGTCGCGCAGGTCGAGCGGCGAGGCCGCGGCCTCGTGCACCTTCGGCACGGGCCGCGACAGCACCTGCGTTCCCTTGAAATGGTTGGCGATCTGGATCAGCGAACTTGCGGCGATGATCTGGATGTCCGGACTCGCCCACGCCGCTTCCGAGCCGCAAGCCGCCGGACAGATCAGCCCCTCCTCGCGCACATTGGCGCCGATCGCGGCGGGCAGAACACCGGCCACCGGCGCGATCGATCCGTCGAGGCCAAGCTCGCCCAGGACGGTGAAGCCGGTCAGCGCATCCGGGGGGATCGCGCCGATCGCCCCCATCAGCCCAAGCGCGATCGGCAGGTCATAATGGCTGCCCTCCTTGGGCAGATCGGCGGGCGCAAGATTGACGGTGATCCGCCGCGCCGGCAGCGCCAACCCTGAGGCGATCAGCGCCGAGCGGACCCGCTCGCGCGCCTCCGACACCGCCTTGTCCGGGAGACCGACGATCGCGAAGGCCGGCAGACCCGGCGCGACCTGCACCTGCACGTCGACCGCGCGGGCCTCGATCCCCTCAAAGGCGACGGTAGAAACCCGCTGAACCATGCCCGAACCAGCCTGCCCTCTTGCACAATTAGGGGTAGCAGAGCGGGCCAGTTCTGGCAAGAACAATACGGGAACGTGTCGAGGGGGCTAGCCTGGCCCTAACCGATCGTAAACACGACGAAGACACTACGCTTCGAATGCAAGCTGCTCCGCTCAGCACATCCCAACGAATGTCCGCTACTCCTAGGGCTGCGGGATGGGCCGTGGTCTAACGGGTGAACAATTCAAATGCTTGCAAATCGCCGGAGAAGCGAACGACGGATGTGCACGCGGCTCGCCAAGATTCATTTTGGCGCGGGTTCGCTGCCGCGGGACTGCACGATCACGGATATTTCGGATGGCGGCGTGAAAGTCGTGGCGGAATTTCTGGAAGTGCCGCCGCAATTCACCATCATCTTCGCGCCCGACTATTCCCGCCAGTGCCGGCTGCGCTGGCGCATCGGCTGCGAGTTCGGCGCCGAATTCACCGACTAAGCTTTCGGAAGCGCCCCGCCTTAACCGGACTTTAGCGTTAATCGGTAAGCATCTCTGATCAGTCGCCGAGTGATCAGAGTATGTCCAAGCGTTTGTCCGTCGCCTCTCTTCCGGCGAGATATCTGTTTTCCGCGCTTCTGATCCTGGCCCTCGGCGGCTGTCAGACCACCGGCATCGAGGACATCACCGGCGCGCTCGGCGGAAAGTCGGACACGGCTGGCAGGGCCGACGCCAAGCCGGACGTGAAGCCGGACATGGACGCGCTGCGCGAGCGCTATCGCGCCAAGCCTGGCGATCCCAACATCGCGCTCGAATACGGCAAGGCGTTGCGCCAGACCGGCCAGCGCGCGCAGGCGCTCGCGGTGCTGGAGCAGGCCGTGCTCGCCCATTCCAACAACAAGGCGCTGCTCGCCGGCTATGGCCGCGCGCTCGCCGACAGCGGCAGTTTCCAGCAGGCGTTCGACGTCCTCGGTCGCGCGCATTCGCCCGAGGATCCCGACTGGCATATCCTGTCGGCGCAGGGCGCCGCGCTCGATCAGCTCGGCCGCAACGAGGAAGCGCAGCAATACTACGCCGCCGCGCTGAAGATCGTGCCGGACGAGCCGTCGGTGCTGTCCAATCTCGGACTGTCCTACATGCTGCAGAACAATCTGCCGCGAGCAGAGGAAACGATGCGCCGGGCGCACGAGCGCAATCCCGCCGATTTTCGCGTACGCGCCAATCTCGCGCTCGTGCTGGGACTGGAAGGAAAGCAGGCCGAGGCCGAAACCATCGTGAAGGCGGATCTGCCGCCGGATCAGGCGGCGGCAAAGGTCACGGCGCTGCGGCAATTGCTGGTGAAGAAGCAGCAGCGGGCGGAGAAGTAACCCGCCGCCCGCGCGGTCAGGACGCCTTGGTCAGGATACCTTGCGATGTGGGGCTGAGCCGCGCCCCGATCGGCCCTTCAGCCTCTTCAGCAGCGGCCCGAGCAGCGAGTGCTTCGGCTTCTTCACCTCGCCACGCCCGGCGAGGCGATTCGCCATGTTCTGGAACAGCTCGGTGGTGCGGTGGCTCTTGGAGACCTCCGCGATCATCTGGCCGTTGTTGGCCGCGGTCGAGAACAGCTTCGAATCGAACGGGATCACCGCGATCGGCTGGCTCTCCATGGTCTTGGCGAATGCCTTGACCTCGATCTCCGCCCGCTTGGGCATGCCGACCTGGTTGATGCAGTAGAGCGGTGGACGGTCGTTCGGCCGCGCCGCCTTCAACACGTTCAGCATGTTCTTGGTGTTGCGCAGGTTCGCAAGATCAGGCTCGGCCACGATCACGATGTCGTCCGCGTTGACCAGCGCGCGCCGCGTCCAGCCCGACCATTGATGGGGAACGTCGAGCACGATGCAGGGCGTGGTCATGCGCAGGGTGTCGAACACCGCATCGAAGGCCTCCGCGCCGAAATCGTAGACGCGGTCAAGGGTGGCAGGCGCAGCAAGCAGGCTGAGACGCTCGGTGCATTTGGAGAGCAGACGCTCCATCAGGGCCGTGTCCGGCCGATCCTGCGACAGCACCGCGTTGGCGATGCCCTGCACCGGGTCCTGGTTGTAGTCCAGACCCGCGGTGCCGAAGGCGAGGTCGAGATCGATCACGACGGAATCGAGCGCGAGGTCGCGGGCGATGGTCCAGGCCACGTTGTGCGCGACGGTGGAGGCGCCGACACCGCCCTTGGCGCCGACCACCGCGATGACGCGGCCGGTGATGATGGCTTCGGACGCCGAGAACAGGCTGCAGATCGAGCGGACGACGTCGAGCGTTTCGACCGGTCCCACCACATAATCGTTGACGCCGCGGCGGACCAGCTCGCGATAGGGCGCGGTGTCGTTGGGATTGCCGATCACGACCACACGGGTGCCGGGATCGCAGACGCCGGCGAGGTCGTCGAGACCCTCGAGGATGTCGCGGGTGCCGTCGGATTCGATCACGATGACGTTCGGCGTCGGCATCGTTTCATAGACTTCGATTGCCGCAGCTAAGCCACCGTCCTTGGCGGTGAGATGCGCCTTGGCGAGACGGCGATCCTGCCCGGCCGCGGTCACCGCGGCGAGCGTCTGCTCGGTCTCGCAAAAGGCCTGCACGGAGATGCGAGGAACCGGCGCAATGTGTTCCTCGGGGTGCTGCGGATCGTCCGCTTCTTCGTCGTGGACGCGTGTCATCTGCCTGTGTCGCTGAGTTTCGCCTTGTCGGCGTCTGGATTGCTGGTCGCGATCGGCGTGCCCTTGCGATAGCGCTCGAATGCCATGTCACGCCGTGCGTTATAGACCGGCGTCTCGGACCGCGGCTGCTCCAGGTCGGCCGGATTGTCGATCATGGCCGCGAGGTTGCGCTGGCTTGCGCAGCCCAGGTTGAAGTAGGGCCGGTTCTCGTTGTAGCCGGGGTCGAGGATGGAGGGGCCGATATCTTCCGGCCACAGCCCGCAGGGGCCGGCGACCGCGGCGATCCGGGAATAGCTCAGGCGAATGGTGGGCAGCAGTCCGGGATCCTCGGGCCTATAGGGATGCTGGACGATGGCACGCGAGGGCACGCCGACGGATGCGAGCACGGAACGGATCTCGTGATAGGTCGCTGCCGCCGCGCGCGAATTCGCGGCGTTGACGGGGACGTCGACGACGACCGAGCCGGTGCCTTCGCGCACCCAGTCCCGGGCAATGCCGGCGACGTCCGCGTGCTGCGCGGCCGAGAGGCCGCCGCGAGCCTTGCCGACGAAGATCACGATCGACTTCTTGGCTTCCTCGACCGCGATCGGGTGACGCTGGCGATAATCGGTCGGCACCGTCTGGGTGACGATCTCGCCGGTGGTGTTGCAGGCGCCCAGCATGACGGAGAGCCCCGTCAGTGCCAGCGCGACGCTCAACGTGCGACGTCGATCGGTCATGGTCTTCGTCATCGCTTCATCCTCGTGCCCCGTCTCTTGCCCGTCTCTTGCCCCATTCCCCAAGCCGCCTGTTCGTCGTCAGTCGATGATGAAGCCGAAATCACCGGGCGTGCCCGCGATCGGATCGACGCGGCGTGCGATGCCATAGAGGCGGTTCATGCGGCCGAGCAGCGCCGTCTGGGCGTCAGAGGCCGGCGCGAAGCCGTCGTCGGGCCGGGACAGTTCCTTCTGAGCCACCGCGCGCACCACATAGGGCGTCACGATCACCATCAGCTCGGTCTCGTTGTTGACGAAGTCCTGGCTGCGGAACAGCGCGCCGATGATCGGCACCTGGTCGACGCCGGGCAGGCCGTTGATCGCCTGTTTGGTCTGCTGCTGGATCAGGCCGGCCATGGCCATCGAGCCGCCCGAGGGAATTTCCAGCGTCGTTTCGGCGCGGCGGGTCTGGATCGAGGGGATGGTGATCGAGTTCGTCGAGTTCGACGACAGCGCCTGGGTCACCGTGATGGCGCTCTGGTTCGACAGCTCGGACACCTCGGTCATCACGCGCAGGCTGATGCGGCCCTCGCTCAGCACGACCGGGGTGAAGTTCAGGGAGATGCCGAACTTCTTGTAGGTGATCTGGGTGGTGCAAACGTGGGTGACGGGATCGCAGGCATAGCCCGAGGGAATGGGGAATTCGCCGCCGGCGATGAAGGTGGCGGATTCGCCGGAGATCGCGGTCAGGCTCGGCTCGGCGAGCGTGCGCATGACACCGGCGCTTTCCATCGCGCGCATCGTGGCGCTGACGGTCGCGAAGCCCTTGGTCAGACCGGCGACACCTAATCCGTTGTTGCTGACGATCGGTCCGCCGCTGACCGAGAACGGGTTGGAATTGTTGAAGTTCACCACCGCGGTGCCGGCGTTCAGGCTGGCGCTGAGATCGACGCCCAGTTGCTTGACGATATCGCGGCGCACTTCGCCGACCACGACCTTGAGCATCACCTGGTCGCGGCCGCGCACGACGATGTTGTTGACCACCTTCTCGGAGCCGCCGACCAGTTTCGCGGCGACGTCGCCGGCCTGCTGGGCCTCGACCGGGCTCGACACCGAGCCGGTCAGCATCACGCTGTCGCCGACGCCTTCGATCTGCACGCCCGGCAGCGCTTGACGCAGCGCCGTGCGCATGCCGTTGAGATCGCGCTTCACCGCGATGTCGTAGGCGGCCACCTGCTGGCCGTCGGCCGCGAAGAACACGACGTTGGTCTGGCCGACCTGTCCGCCGATGATATAGGCGCGTTGGGCCGAGCGGATCACGGCATTGGCGATCTTGGGATCGGCAACCAGCACGTCCTTGACGTCGCGCGGCAGGTCGATCACGGCGGACTTGCCGACGCCGAGCGACAGGAAGCGCGTCTTCGCCGGCGCGATCGTCCCGACCGGCGACACATCGAGATCGGCTGCCTGCATCGGCGCCTGGTCGCCCACAGGCGCATCTGCGGCGCTGACGACATCGGGGACTGCGAGGAGCCCCAGGATCAGCATCGTCCCCGTCCAGAACGAGCGCGCGCGCTTCCCCCGAATGCGCATGCCGGTCCGATCATCCCCGTAGTTCATCATATCCCCATCACTTCTGTGACGTCAGTTGCCGCGCCTGTACGCCGTAGCGGATCACGTTGACCCCGCCGGACCGCTTGCTCGTCTGGTCCTCGGGCGTGCTGTCGACCGAGTTGGCATCGACGATGCTGCGCAGCGCGAGTGTCAGCGTGCCGCCCTGGCGCGCTGCCGATAGCGCGGCGACCTGGTCGGGCTTGAGTTCGAGCGTGACGGTCCTGCCGACGACGGCGTTCTGGCCGTCCTTTTCCTTCGGCGCCTGGTCGATCGCGAGCACGCGGATATTGGTCAGGATCGCTTCGGACAGGATGAGGTCGTTACCGCCGGCCCCGTCAGGATTCTTCAGGCGGCGGGTCAGCATGATATCGACGCGGTCATTCGGCAGGATGAAGCCGCCGGCGGCAGTCTCGGCTGAAATCTCGGTGGAGACGGCGCGCATGCCCGACGGCAGGATCGCGGCCATGAAGCCGGAGCCGTCGGCCTTGACCAGCTTCTGCTCGCGGATCGGCTCGCCCTGCATCAACGGCACGCGTGCGATCGAGCCTGCGATCTGGATCAGCGCCTCGGGCCTGTTGTCGCGGCGGATGAACGCGCTGCTCGCGGTCGCCGCAGGCCAGACCTGCCATTGCAGGTCATCGGGCTTCACGGCCTGACCGAGCTGGATGTCGTTCTTGGCAACCAGGACCTCGACCGTCGGCAGCTTTTCGGCGACGGGGAGAACGGGCGCGGGCTTGTTGTCATAGCCGCTCGCCAGATAGGCGGCGACGCCGCCGGCGCCCAGCGCGATGACGAGAACGACAATGCGTGCGGTGTTCATACGCTTCTACTCTTACGCGGGGCACTCGAACCGCACCTGGCGGGTCCCCCATGTCGATGAGTAGGCAGTAAAAGTATAAGGGGTGTTGCGAGGCCGAATGTGAGCGCTGGCCACGCTGTGGTCTTTCGGCAGATGGTGAACGTCGCGTTAGCCGGTCGGCCACTGGCCCCGTAGTTTCACGCAGTCGCGGCCCGTGCGTTCGAACGATGCGCGCCGTGTCATGGTGAATGGGTCGTTAGTGATGGGTGCGGTGATGCCGTGCATGCATTGGGTAGCCCGGATGGAGCGAAGCGCAATCCGGGGCCGCTGAAGATGGTGTGGCATCCCGGATTTCGCTGCGCTCCATCCGGGCTACAAGCCGGCGGCTACTTCGCCCGCTTCTGCTCGATCACGTCCCAGAGCTTTGCGGCCACGTCCGGTCCGCCGAGCCGCGCGATGGCGCGGATGCCGGTCGGCGAGGTCACGTTGATCTCGGTGAGGTTGCCGTTGATGACGTCGATGCCGACGAACAACAGCCCGCGCTCGCGCAACGCCGGGCCGACGGTGGCGCAGATCTCGCGCTCGCGCGGCGTGAGCTCGGTCTCCTGCGCTGCGCCGCCGCGCACCATGTTGGAGCGGAGGTCGTCGGCGGCCGGCACGCGATTCACCGCGCCGGCGAACTCGCCGTTGATCAGGATGATGCGCTTGTCGCCGTGCTTCACCTCGGGAATGAACTGCTGGATCACCCAGGCTTCCTTGAACGTCACCGAGAACATGTCGAACAGCGAGCCGAAATTCATGTCCTGCGGCATCACGCGGAACACCGCCGCGCCGCCATGGCCGTGCAAGGGCTTCATCACGACGGCGCCATGCTTGTCGCGAAACGCGTTGATCTCGTCGAGGTCGCGCGAGATCAGCGTCGGCGGCATCAGCTGCGGGAAGTTCATCACGAACAGCTTTTCCGGCGCGTTGCGCACGGAGGCGGGATCGTTGACGACGAGTGTCTTTGGATGGATGCGTTCGAGCAGGTGCGTCGAGGTGATATAGGCGAGGTCGAACGGCGGGTCCTGGCGGAGCAGCACCACGTCGAAGCCGTTGAGCGCTTCGCGCCTGGGCTCGCCCAGGGTGAAATGATTGCCGGGCTCGTCGCGCACGGTGAGCAGCTGAACGGGAGCGACGATTTCCTCGCCGACCATCGAGAGCTTGTCGGGCGTGTAATAGGACAGGCCGTGGCCGCGCTTCTGCGCCTCCAGGAGCAGCGCAAAGGTGGAATCACCCTTGATGTTGATGCGGGCGATGGGGTCCATCTGGACGGCGACGTTCAGTTTCATGGTCTGCCTTTCAGGTCGAGGCGTCGAATGCCGCCAACACATGGCGTGGAAGTGACCGCGGCGCAATCAGCATGGCATCGAATCGCATTTCAAATTCCGCATGCTCGGGATGCGCGACGAGCCAGCCTTGCGCGGCGTCGATGATGCGCTGCTGCTGGCGCGGCGTCACGGCGAAGGCGGCGTCGTCCAGCGTCGCGCGCGCCTTGACCTCGACGAAGGCGATCAAATTGCGGCGGCGCGCCACGATGTCGATCTCGCCATGCGGCGTGCGGAAGCGTTTGGCGAGGATGCGATACCCCTTGGCCATGAGATAGGCTGCGGCGCGGCTTTCCGCGGAGATGCCGGTGCGAAACGCGGCGACGCGCTCGAGCGAGGCGATTTTCGGTTCCGCCGGGGCCTCATTCTTCGCCATCGCCGCCCCGCAATTCCTTGGCAAGTTCGAGCGCGCGGGCATAGACCTCGCGGCGCGGCCGGCCCGAGAGCGCGACCGCATGCGCCACCGCATCCTTGACGCTATTCGCGGCGAGCTGCTCGCGCAGGACGTCGTCGAGTGCTTTCGATGTCAGCATCTCGGCATCCGGCGCAGGCGGAGCGATCACCAGCACGAATTCGCCGCGCGTCTCCAGCGTGTCGGCACCGCGCGCCAGCTCACGCAACGTCGCGCGCGAAATCTGCTCGTGCAGTTTCGTCAGCTCGCGGCAGATCGCGGCTTCGCGGGTCCCCATGATCTCGGCGAGCTCGGCCAGCGTGTCCTGCACGCGGTTGCCGGAATCGAACATCACCAGCGTCGCATCGATGCGCGCAAGCTCGGCCAGGCGCGACCGCCGCGCCGCCGATTTCGCCGGCAGAAAGCCTTCGAAGAAGAAGCGGTCGGTCGGCAGCGCTGCGACTGACAGCGCCGCCAGCACCGAGGACGGGCCGGGCAGCGCGTAGGCCGCGTGGCCGGCGGCGCAGACCTCGCGCACCAGCTTGTAGCCGGGATCGGAGATCAGCGGCGTACCGGCGTCCGACACCAGCGCGATCGAGCCGCCCTGCGAAAGCGCCTCCAGGATCTTTGGGCGGGCCGCTTCCGCGTTGTGTTCGTGATATTGCTTGAGCTGCGCGGAGATGTCGTAGCGCTCGGTCAGACGCCGCGTGATGCGGGTGTCCTCGCAGGCGATGACATCGACCCCCGCGAGGGTCTGCAGCGCTCGCAGCGTGATGTCGCCGAGATTGCCGATGGGGGTCGCGACCAGGTGCAGGCCCGGCGCGGCCTTCGGCGCGACAAGCCGATGGGCATCGATGGAGAAACCGCGCGAGGCGGGCTCCGTCGTCTCAGGTGTATTTATCGGGGACGGCTTTGCGCGCATAATCAGACGAACTTAGGCATGATCCCCGGGGCTGGGAACCGGTCCCCGGAAAAAGATCGTGCCTGGGCGAGAGGCGAGGCAAGGGAAGACTGGAATGTGATCCATTCGGCATCACATTCCCGAGGGAATGAAGCGTCAGCGCCTTATTCGCGGCGGAAACGCCGCCTTGATGCGGGGGTGACGGACGGCGGACAGCTAGCCAGAACTTGAGAGGAAGCCGCGTTAAGCGGGCATTATCCTTTTGTTTGAGTTAACTATTTGCCGACAATATGCCTGAATCCATGGCCGGTGTCGTGGAAAGAATGTCGTGAGCGGCTGGCGACGGTCGGTCAGAAGAGAAACTGCCATGCTCGGCCCGCGTGATCCCAGATCTTCCTTTTCGGAGGAGTCTCCCGTTCAGGGGCCCCTGATGTCAGGGGCGACCCGGCGAAGCGCGCTCGGCCTCTTGCTCGGCGCGCCGCTGCTGTCGGCCTGCGCCGGCGTGCAGCAGAGCCTGAGCCAGTTCTCCAGTCCGTTCAGCAGTTCCTCTCCGCCTCCGGCCCAGCCGGCCGGCCCGCCGCAACAGGCGACAACCGCCGGCACCGGCGGGGTGAAGGTTGCCCTGATCCTGCCGCTCTCGGCATCCGGCAATGCCGGCCTCGCCGCGCAGTCGATGCGCAACGCCGCCGAGATGGCGCTGGCCGAGTTCCAGAATCCCAACATCCAGCTCCTGATCAAGGACGACAATGGCAGCCCGCAGGGCGCGCAGGCGAGTGCGCAGCAGGCGGTCGACGAGGGCGCCGAGATCATCCTGGGGCCGCTGTTCGCGCAATCGGTGCCTGCGGTGGCGCAGATCGCGCGCACGCGCGGCATCCCGGTGATGGCGTTCTCGACCGATTCCAGCATCGCCGGGCGCGGTGTCTATCTGCTGAGCTTCCTGCCGGAGTCGGACGTCAACCGCATCGTCGAATATTCCGCCGGCATCGGAAAGCGCTCCGTCGCCGTGCTGGTGCCCGACAATGCCTACGGCAATGTGGTCGAGGCCGCCGTGAAGGCGGCGGTGCCGCGCCGTGGCGGGCGCATTGTCGCGTTCGAGAAATACGGCGCCGATCGCGCTACGCCGGCGCGGACCGTGGCGCAGCAGCTCGGCAGCGCCGATGCGCTGTTCATCGCCGATGATGGCGACGCCGTCGTCTCGGTGGCCGACGCGTTGAGCGCGGCCGGTGCGAATCTGCGCAATATCCAGCTGCTCGGCACCGGCCTGTGGGACAGTCCGCGCGTCTATGCGAGCTCCAGCTTGCAAGGCGGCCTCTACGCCGCGCCGGACCCGGCCGGCTTCCGCGCCTTCTCCGGCCGCTATCGCACCAAATACGGCGCCGAGCCGGTGCGCACCGCAACGCTCGCCTATGACGCGGTCGCCCTGGTCGCCGCGCTCGCGCGCACGCAGGGCACCACGCGCTTCTCCTCCGACGTTCTCACCAACCCCTCCGGCTTCGCCGGCATCGACGGCCTGTTCCGCTTCCGCGCCGACGGCACCAACGAGCGCGGCCTCGCGGTGATGAAGGTGACGACCGGTGGCGGTGTAGCCGTGGCGGGCTCGCCGAAGAGTTTTGGGGCGTAGCTATTTCCTCGACGTCGTCCTGGCGAAAGCCAGGACCCATAACCACAGGAAGTGGTTTTGCGGAGACTCGTGGTTGGCAGCTTTACGCTAACTGCTCTTTGGGGCAATGGGTCCTGGCTTTCGCCAGGACGACGATAGAGAGACCTTACGCCGCCAGATCCGCGACCACTGCGTCCAGCACCGGAAAACCGCTGCTCGTCACGCGCAGCCGACCCGTTGCGTCCACCGTGATCGCGCCTTCTTCGCGCAGCAGCGTGATGCGCTTGGGATCGAGCGAGCGGCCTGACAGCGCGCGGTAGCGCTCGGGGTCGATGCCCTCGGCAAGGCGCAACCCCATCAGCAAAAATTCGTCGGCGCGCTCCTCGCTGTTGAGGAGATCGTCGGTGACGATGCCGTGGTCATTGGTCTCGACCCGCATCAGCCAGGCTTCGGGACGCTTCTCGGTGGCGGTCGCATGCCTGATACCGTCGATGTCGAGCCGGCCATGGGCACCGGGGCCGATGCCGGCATATTCCTCGCCGCGCCAGTAGACCAGATTGTGCCGGCACTCGGCGCCCCGCCGCGCGTGATTTGAAATCTCGTAGGCGGGCAGGCCGAGCCTGTCGCAGGTCTCCTGCGTGATGTCGTAGAGCGCGCGTGCGACGGCTTCATCCGGCGTCTTCAGCTTGCCGGCCTGATACAGGCCGAAGAACGGCGTGCCTTCTTCGATCGTCAATTGATAGAGCGACAGATGCTCGGCCGCCTCGCCGATCGCGAGACGCAATTCATCGGCCCACATCGCCGGCGTCTGGTCGGGACGGGCGTAGATCAGGTCGAACGAATAACGATCGAACGAGCGGCGCGCGATGGCGACGGCATCGAGGGCCTCGCGCGCGCTGTGCATGCGGCCCAGCGCTTTCAGCGAGGCATCGTCGAGCGCCTGCACGCCGAGCGAGACGCGGTTGACGCCGGCGGTGCGATAACCGGCAAAGCGCGTGGCTTCGACGCTGGTCGGGTTTGCCTCCAGCGTGACTTCGACGTCTTTGGCCACGGTCCAGTGCTTGCCGATGGCGTCGAGCACGGCGCCGACGGTTGCAGGCTGCATGAGCGAGGGCGTGCCGCCGCCGAGAAAGATCGAGGTGACTTCGCGGCCGGGCGCGCGCTCGGCGGTCGCAGCGATCTCACGCGCGAAAGCCGACGCAAAGCGCGGCTCGTCGATCGCGGCGTGGCGGACATGGCTGTTGAAGTCGCAATAGGGGCACTTCGACAGGCAGAACGGCCAGTGCACGTAGACGCCGAAGGCTTCCTTAGCGCGGCTCAAGGCAGATCTCCGCCAGTTTCACGAAGGCGCGGGCGCGGTGCGACAGGCCGAGACCGAGCGGCGGCAGGCCGTGCTTCTCGATGCTCTCCATCTCGCCGAAGGTGCGGCTATGGCCGTCGGGCAAAAACATCGGGTCGTAGCCGAAGCCGGCGGTGCCGCGCGGTGGCCACACCAGCGTGCCGTCGACGCGCGCCTCGACCTCTTCGCAATGATCGTCGGGCCATGCAACGCAGAGCGCGGAAACGAAATGCGCCTTGCGTTTGGCGGGCGTGGTCGCGCCGCGCTCCTGCAACAGGCGCTCGATCTGCGCCATCGCCGCGGCAAAATCCTTGTTCGGACCGGCCCAGCGCGCCGAATAGATGCCGGGCGCGCCGTCGAGCGCGTCGACCACGATGCCGGAATCATCGGCGAAGGACGGCAGCTTCGTCGCCTGCGCTGCCGCGATCGCCTTGATCGCGGCGTTGCTGCGGAAATCGTTTCCGGTCTCTTCCGGTTCGGCAAGACCTAGCTCGCCGGCCGAGACCGCATCGATGCCGTAAGGCGCGAGCAGCTCCTTCATCTCGGCGAGCTTGCCGGGATTATGGGTCGCGATGACCAGCTTTCCGGTGATTCGGCGATGCATCGGGCTATTGACTACGCTACCGCCAGTTTCTGCAAGTCCACGAGACGCGCGACGCCCTTGCGTGCCAGCGCCATCAACGCCAGGAACTCGGCTTCCGTGAACGGCTCGCGTTCCGCGGTGCCCTGGACTTCGATGATGCGGCCATCGCCCGTCATGACGAAATTGGCGTCGGTATCGGCTTCGGAGTCCTCGGCATAGTCGAGGTCGAGCACGGGCGTGCCCTTGTAGATGCCGCAGGAGATCGCGGCGACGTTGTCGCGCAACACATTGGCCTTCACCATGTTGCGCGCCTTCATCCAGCTGACGCAATCGGCGAGCGCGACCCAGGCACCGGTGATCGAGGCCGTGCGGGTGCCGCCGTCGGCCTGGAGCACGTCGCAGTCGACCGTGATCTGGCGTTCGCCAAGCGCTTCGAGATTGATGATGGTGCGCAGCGAGCGGCCGATCAGGCGCTGAATTTCGACGGTGCGGCCGCTCTGCTTTCCGGCGGAGGCCTCGCGGCGGGTGCGTTCCGAGGTCGCGCGCGGCAGCATGCCGTATTCGGCGGTGACCCAGCCGCGGCCCTGGCCCTTCAGCCATGGCGGCAGGCGGTCTTCCAGCGTGGCGGTGACCAGCACGTGAGTGTCGCCGAATTTCACCAGGCACGAACCTTCCGCATATTTGACCACGCCGCGCTCCAGCGTCACGGGGCGCAGTTCGTCGGGCGCACGGCGGCTTGGCCGCATGGGAAATCCTCCAAAACTCTCGGAAAAGGGCTGTTGGCGGTGCTTGTAGGGGGGGTGAGGGTGGGCGGCAAGGGGGAAGATCGAGGCCTTCTTCACCTGCGATTTTCAATCCGCCAACGCCACGCTTGTCAGAAGCGTCCGGGATAGACAAATTACCTGTATCTTAGAGGAGTTACGGTCTGTGGCCCATCACGATCCGATCCATCTGATCGCGCCGCGCGCGGGCCTTGCCCAGCTCAACGAGCGTTCCCGCGACATCTTTCGTCAAATCGTCGAAAGCTATCTGGCGACCGGGGAGCCGGTGGGCTCGCGCAATATTTCGCGCTTGATCGCCATGCCGCTGTCGCCCGCCTCGGTCCGCAACGTCATGGCCGACCTGGAACAGCTCGGCCTGATCTATGCCCCGCACACTTCCGCCGGCCGGTTGCCGACGGAACTCGGCCTGCGCTTCTTCGTCGATGCCCTGATGCAGGTCGGCGACCTCAATGACGGTGAACGGCAGGCGATCCAGAGCCAGTTGACCTCCGTCGGCCACGCGCAATCGGTCGAGGCCGCCCTCGAGGAGGCATTGACGCGGCTCTCCGGCCTGACCCGCGCAGCCGCCGTCGTGCTGACGCCGAAATCCAATGCGCGGCTGAAACATATCGAATTCGTCCGGTTGGAACCGGAAAAGGCATTGGTGATCCTGGTCGGCGAGGACGGGCAGGTCGAAAACCGCGTGTTGACGCTGCCGCCGGGGGTTCCATCCTCGGCGTTGACCGAAGCCGGCAACTTCCTCAATGCGCGGATCCGGGGCCGGACCCTGGCCGAGGCCCGGCTGGAGCTCGAGACCGCGCTCGGAGAGGCGCGCACCGAGCTCGATCAGCTGACCCACAAGGTGATCTCGGCCGGCATCGCCAGCTGGTCGGGCGGCGAGAACGAGGACCGGCAGCTCATCGTCCGCGGTCACGCCAATCTGCTCGAGGATTTGCATGCGCTGGAGGATCTCGAGCGCGTTCGCCTGCTGTTCGACGATCTCGAGACCAAGCGCGGCGTGATCGACCTGCTCGGCCGCGCCGAAACCGCGGAAGGCGTGCGGATCTTCATCGGCAGTGAGAACAAGCTGTTTTCGCTGTCGGGCTCGTCCACCATCATCTCGCCCTATCGGGATGCCGCCGGCCATATCGTCGGCGTTTTGGGCGTGATCGGGCCGACGCGGCTGAATTATGCCCGCGTGATCCCGACCGTGGACTACGCTGCCCGCATCGTCAGCCGGCTCCTGGGGGGCTGACCGGCGTCTCCCCCGATCACGGGCGCTTGATTTTCGGCGCCCGAAGCACGATATCCGGGCCAGAAACCCCCTGAGACGAATGCGAAAAGAGAGCCGATGACCGATCGAGACCGGCAACCCGAAGACACGAGTGCTGCGGCCGGCGAGCCCGTGGTGTCAAAACCCTACATCATGCCCGACGATCCCGAGCCCGGCTCGGTCGAGCTTTTGCAGAAGGAAGTCGCTGAGGCGCGCGACCGCATGCTGCGGACGCTGGCCGAGATGGAGAATTTGCGCAAGCGCACCGCCAAGGAGGTCGCTGACGCCAAGCTCTACGGCGTCACGGGCTTTGCCCGCGACGTGCTCGACATCGCCGACAACCTCCAGCGCGCGCTCGATGCCGTTCCGGCCGAAGCCCGTGCGACGGCCGATGCAGGCCTCGCCTCGCTGATCGAGGGCGTCGAGTTGACCGAGCGCTCGCTGCTCAGCGCGCTGGAAAAACACGGCGTGAAGAAGTTCGATCCTCTGGGCCAGAAGTTCGACCCGAACTTCCAGCAGGCGATGTTCGAGGTGCCCGATGCATCGGTACCCGCGGGCACCGTCGTGCAGGTCATGCAGGCCGGCTACACCATCGGCGAGCGCGTGCTGCGTCCCGCCTTGGTCGGTGTCGCCAAGGGCGGCGCCAAGGCCGCGCCCGCTGCCAACAGCAACGAGCCGAACGGCGCGGGCAACTGATCCTCATGGCGAGAAGGCGCGTCAGCGCCGTCTCGAACCATGCGGCCGAGCAGCAGCAACAGGGCCTTCACCCTTCGAGACGCGCGCGAAGAAGCGCGCTCCTCAGGACGAGGGTCTTGCAGTTCGATCGCGCCTCTTACGCGCTCGCCGCGATATCCGCAGACTGGATCCGCTTCACGCCAGCCTTGGCCATGTCGGCCCAGGCTTTTGCGAGCGAACCCTGATTGTCGATGCCGCGGCACGCGTCTTCCACCACATAGACCTCGAAGCCCGCCTTGCGCGCGTCCAGCGCGGTCCAGGCGACGCAGAAATCCGTCGCCAGCCCCGCGACGAAGACGCGCTTGATCTTGCGCGCCTTCAGATAGCCGGCAAGGCCGGTCGAGGTCTTGCCGTCGGCTTCGAGAAAGGCCGAATAGCTGTCGACGTCCTTGTGAAAACCCTTGCGGATGATGAGCTCGGCGTGCGGGATCGCAAGGTCCTTCGAGAGCGCGGCGCCGTCGGTGCCCTGCACGCAATGGTCGGGCCACAGCACCTGCTTGCCGTAGGGAAGATCGACGGTCTCGAACGGCTTCTTGCCGGCGTGGACTGACGCAAAGGAAACATGGCCTTGCGTGTGCCAGTCCTGCGTCATCACCACGTTCGAAAACGCTTTCGAGATCTTGTTGATGACGGGCACCACCTGCTCGCCTTCCTTCACGGCAAGACTGCCGCCGGGCAGGAAGCAGTTCTGCACGTCGATCACGAGCAGCGCGGATGCATCGTCCGGCTTGATCGATGCCGCTGCCAGAATTGCGGTTGGCGCGAGCGCCACGAGAGCGCTCGTCCCGAGCGCCGCCAAGATTTGTCGCCGATCCAGCATCATTCGCCTCCCTCCAGGATGAACTCAACGGAAGGGGAGCCTAGTTCCGTTCGTATACGAACAGAAGCCCGAAAATGCGGCCGACTTTGGTGAGTCGTTGGGCTGCTGACCGGATATCAGCGTCGTCCCGGCGAAGGATGTCGGGCTAGCCCTTCGGCTGGATGCCGTCGCGGACCGCGCGGAAGCGGGGGAAGGCGGCCGGCCATTGCTCGCGCGGGGCGCTGGCGATGATGCGCAGCGAGGCGCCGCTGCTGAAGCGGATCCACTGCACCACGGTCACCGGCGTCTTGTCCTTGCCGCTGATGCCGTCGATCCGGGTCTCGAAACCCTGTTGGCCGCTGATGCGGATCGGCTCGGACATGGTGACGCGCGACTCCCGCACGCCGGGAATCTGGAGTGCAGCCTCCTGGGCGAAGCGGGCGCGGTCGTCGGCGGCTTGCGGAGTGGCGCCGATCACGCCGAGGATGATGAACGGCTTCGATTCATAGCCGGAGCTCTCGTCGCCGTCGGCCAGGATGATGCTCGAGCCCGGCGCCAGCGTGCGAACGTCCTTGAAGTCGGCAAGATCGGTGATCTTGAAAGGCATCAGCGCGATCTGCTCGTCGGCCGGGACCTGCTTGCGGGTGACGACGCTCGCGAACATCTGCCGCACCGCCTCGTCGGTGTAGATCTTGATCGCATTCTCCGGAATCTGCACCGCGACATAGCCGGAGAAGCCGGCGCCCGGCACGATCATCGAATAGCGCCGCACCGGGGTATCGCCGGCCTTGCCACTCTCCGTGGTGAAATAGGCAAGACCCCCGGGCGTCTCGATCTTGTCCTGCTTGACGCCGTTGGTGCCGGCCGGATTGGAGTTGAAGGCGCTCACGACCTCGCCATAGGCCGCCGGCGGCAGCTCTGTGATCAGCACCTTGACGTTGCCGTCCTCGCTCTCGAAGCCGGGAAAGGTCTTGGCCGTGCTGAGGCCGACCAATGGCACCATGCCGAGGCGCAAGCCGGGTGGGAAAACGGCGTCGGCAGCCAGAGCCGGAAGCGCAGAGGCGACGAGGAGGGCGAGCGCGGCGAGGGGGCGGATCAGCTTCATGGGCACTCTGATTGGTTCACATTGAGGCCGTTCGATGGTGGCCAGCCGGCCGCTTTGTCGCGCAAGGCAGCCCGATGACGAGCCCGGCCGGCTGCCCGCCTTTTAGCGGGTTTGGACTCGCCGCAACAGGGCGGGGCGGAATGCGGTAGCGGATGCCGGCCGATCGCGGGACCTGTTAATAATTCCTCACCCGCAAGGGCGGTGCAGCCCGGATATGTTCTTCCAAAACCCAATGTTTTCACGGCCGAAACTTGCGTTCGGTCCTTGCGGGCACCTCCCCCCCTCCTATATGACCCCCAACCATCGCAATATCGCGAATGTTTGATCTTAGGGGGTTTCGGTTCGGGTGCCTTCTGGGCCCAGCCAGCCTGCCGCAAAAACAAGGATACAGGACCATGGGAAAGGTCATCGGGATCGACCTCGGCACCACGAATTCGTGCGTCGCCGTAATGGATGGCAAGAACGCCAAAGTCATCGAGAATTCCGAAGGCATGCGCACGACGCCTTCGATCGTCGCCGTGACGGACGACGGTGAGCGCCTCGTCGGCCAACCGGCCAAGCGCCAGGCCGTCACCAATCCCGAGCGCACGTTCTTCGCAGTGAAGCGCCTGATCGGCCGCCGCTACGACGACCCGATGGTCGAGAAGGACAAGAAGCTCGTTCCGTACAAGATCGTGAAGGCTTCCAACGGCGACGCCTGGGTCGAGGCCGACGGCCAGACCTACTCGCCCTCGCAGGTCTCGGCGTTCATCTTGCAGAAGATGAAGGAGACCGCGGAAGCCCATCTGGGCCAGAAGGTCGACCAGGCCGTCATCACCGTGCCCGCCTACTTCAACGACGCCCAGCGCCAGGCGACCAAGGACGCCGGCAAGATCGCGGGCCTTGAAGTGCTGCGCATCATCAACGAGCCGACCGCGGCCGCGCTCGCTTATGGCCTCGACAAGACCAAGGCCGGCACGATCGCCGTGTACGATCTCGGCGGCGGCACGTTCGATATCTCGATTCTCGAAATCGGCGACGGCGTGTTCGAGGTGAAGTCGACCAACGGCGACACCTTCCTCGGCGGCGAAGACTTCGACATGCGCCTGGTCGGCTATCTCGCCGACGAATTCCAGAAGGAGCAGGGCATCAACCTGCGCAACGACAAGCTCGCGTTGCAGCGCCTGAAGGAAGCCGCTGAAAAGGCCAAGATCGAGCTGTCGTCGACGACGCAGACCGAGATCAACCTGCCCTTCATCACCGCGGACCAGACCGGCCCGAAGCATCTGACGATGAAGCTCACCCGCGCCAAGTTCGAGGCGCTGGTCGATGACCTCGTTCAGAAGACCGTCGAGCCCTGCCGCAAGGCGCTGAAGGATGCCGGCCTCACCGCCGCCGAGATCGGCGAAGTGGTGCTGGTCGGCGGCATGTCGCGCATGCCGAAGGTCCAGGAAGTCGTGAAGCAGCTGTTCGGCAAGGAGCCGCACAAGGGCGTCAACCCGGACGAAGTCGTGGCGATCGGCGCCGCGATCCAGGCCGGCGTGCTTCAGGGCGACGTCAAGGACGTGCTGCTGCTCGACGTGACCCCGCTGTCGCTGGGCATCGAGACGCTGGGCGGCGTGTTCACCCGCATCATCGACCGCAACACCACGATCCCGACCAAGAAGAGCCAGGTGTTCTCGACCGCCGAGGACAGCCAGAACGCGGTGACCATCCGCGTCTTCCAGGGCGAGCGTGAAATGGCGGCCGACAACAAGATGCTCGGCCAGTTCGACCTGATGGGCATTCCCCCGGCTCCGCGCGGCATGCCGCAGATCGAGGTGACCTTCGACATCGACGCCAACGGCATCGTCAACGTCTCGGCCAAGGACAAGGCCACGTCCAAGGAGCAGCAGATCCGCATCCAGGCCTCCGGCGGTCTGTCGGAAGCCGACATCGAGAAGATGGTCAAGGACGCCGAGGCCAATGCCGAGGCGGACAAGAAGCGCCGCGAGGCCGTGACCGCCAAGAACGACGCGGACGGACTGGTGCATTCGACCGAGAAGGCACTGGCCGAGCACGG
This sequence comes from Bradyrhizobium sp. Ken64, assembly GCF_055807555.1. Lineage (NCBI taxonomy): Bacteria > Pseudomonadati > Pseudomonadota > Alphaproteobacteria > Hyphomicrobiales > Nitrobacteraceae > Bradyrhizobium > Bradyrhizobium sp. Ken64. The sequence continues at coordinate 206,227 of NZ_JBVVPA010000007.1, forward strand.
TTCGAAGGTCGCAGAGACCGAGCGCCGCGCCATCGAGGATGCCGTCAGCGACCTCAAGGAAGCGCTGAAGGGCGACGATGCCGAAGCGATCAAGGCCAAGACCCAAACGCTGGCCCAGGCGTCGATGAAGCTCGGCGAGGCCATGTACAAGCAGCAGGCCGAGGCCGACGCCAAGAAGGATGCGGCCAAGGACGACGTCGTCGACGCGGAATTTACCGAAGTCGACGACGACAAGAACAACAAGAAGTCCGCCTGAACCCTGCGAGGGTGATGATGCGGACGGCTTGGACCCCACACGCGCCAACGGCCTCCTCCCTCGCGGGGGAGGCCATCGTGTCGGGCTCGATGGGGCAACGCTCTGTTAAAATCGGCTCTGTTAAAGCCGGCCCCGTTACGATCGATCAATTCCCAGCCGTTATTCTGAACACTGCCGTGCAATCCTCTGCCGCGAGGCGGAAGGGTGCCTATATCGCTGCATGGCGACGTTGCTTCGCTCCGACTTGAATCGCGATCGGATAGACCGAGCTCATCATGTCCACGTCCACCAAGCGCTGCTACTACGAAACCCTCGAAGTCGAACGCGATGCCGACGATTCCGTCCTGAAATCGTCGTTCCGCAAGCTGGCGATGAAGTTTCACCCCGACCGCAATCCCGGGGACGACACCAGCGAAGTCAAGTTCAAGGAAATCAACGAGGCCTACGAGGTCCTGAAAGACAAGGACAAGCGCGCCGCCTATGACCGTTACGGCCATGCCGCCTTCGAGCAGGGCGGCGGTGGCGGCGCCGGTTTCGGCGCGGGCTTCGCCTCTTCCTTTTCCGACATTTTCGAAGATTTGTTCGGCATGGCCGGACAGCGCGGCGGCCGCGGCGGCCGCGAGCGCGGCGCCGACCTGCGCTACAACATGGAAATCACGCTCGAGGAAGCTTTTGGTGGCAAGACCGCGCAGATCGAGATCCCGGTCTCGGTCACTTGCGAGGCCTGTTCGGGCATCGGGGCCAAGGCCGGCACCAAGCCGAAGACCTGCTCGACCTGCGGCGGCGCCGGACGCGTACGGCAGTCGCAGGGCTTCTTCACGCTGGAGCGCACCTGTCCGGGCTGCCAGGGTCGCGGCCAAATGATCGAGGACGCCTGCCCGTCCTGCTCGGGTCAGGGGCGCGTCACCCGCGAGCGGAATCTGTCGGTCAACATTCCCCCTGGAGTCGAGGACGGCACCAGGATCAGGCTCGCCGGCGAGGGCGAGGCCGGGGTCCGCGGCGGCCCGCCCGGCGACCTCTACATCTTCCTGTCGCTGGCCCAGCACCAGTTCTTCCAGCGCGACGGCGCCGATCTGCATTGTCGTGTGCCGATCTCGATGGTGACGGCGGCGCTTGGCGGCGAATTCGAGGTCCCGACCATCGAGAAGGGCAAGACCAAGGTGAAGGTCCCCGCAGGGACACAGTCCAGCCGCCGATTCCGCATCGCATCAAAAGGCATGCCGGTGCTGCGCTCGCGCCAGATGGGCGACATGTACGTTCAGGTCGTAGTCGAGACCCCGCAGAACCTCACCAAGAAGCAGCAGGAATTGCTGGCCGAGTTCGACAAGCTCTCCTCCGGAAACACCCAGCCGGAATCCGAGGGCTTCTTCACCAAGGTCAAGGATTTCTTCGGTAATCGGGCGAGTTGACGCGTCTTGACCGTGCCGTCTTCGGCCTATACGTCTTTATGACCATTTTCTGACACGCCGCGGTCACGCGGTCCCGGCCGGTCCCGACATGCCATTGCCATCGTCCGCGCGTGCGTTGAAGAAGCCCCGTCTCGATGACGAGGTGCGTTTTCTCCGGTCATGGATCGAAAAGCCCCTCCACATGGGCGCGGTGATGCCGTCGGGCAAGCTGCTGGCCCGGACCATGGCCCATTACGTCGATGTCAATTCGGACGCACCGGTGGTCGAGCTCGGGCCCGGCACCGGCGCCATCACCTCGGCCCTGGTCGAGCGCGGCGTCGACCAGAAGCGTCTCGTCCTCGTCGAATACAATCCAGGCTTCTGCGCCCTGCTGCGCGACCGCTATCCGCAGGCCAAGGTGGTGCAGGGTGATGCCTATCGTCTGCGCGACACGCTCTGGAACGTGCTGAGCGCGCCGGCCTCCGCGGTCGTCTCGGGCCTGCCGCTGGTCACAAAACCGATGCTGACGCGGCTGCGGCTCATCCGCGACGCCTTCACGGCGCTGGCGCCCGGTGCGCCCTTCGTCCAGTTCACCTATGCGGTGGTGCCGCCGATTCCGAAATCGCTGCCCGGCGTGTCCACAGAGGCCTCGGAACGGATCTGGATGAACCTTCCGCCGGCCCGCGTCTGGGTGTATCGCAAGGACTAATTCCGCCGGCATTCCTGTTTGCGTGGCGGGCTCGTTTCGCCGAATGCATGGAAGCGGATGTCCGCACCGAAAATCCTGATCATTCCCGGCTCTCTGCGCACCGGCTCGCACAATGCGAAGCTGGCAGCGGTCGCCGCCTATGCATTCGACCAGGCCGGTGTCGACGTCACCCGGATCTCGCTCGCCGATTTTCCGCTGCCGATTTATGACGGCGACCTGCAGGCCAAGTCCGGAGTGCCCAAGCACGCGATCAATCTCAAGCGCATGATCGGCGCGCATCATGGCGTGCTGATCGTCTCGCCCGAATACAACGCCTCGGTGCCGCCGCTGCTGAAGAACGCGATCGATTGGGTCAGTCGCGTACATGAGCTGCACGAGCCGCGCGGCGAGGTGTTCCGCAACCGCGTCTTCGCGCTCGCCGGCGCCTCGCAGAGCCGGCTTGGCGCGGCTCGCGCGCTGCAGGCGTTGCGGCTGATCCTGACCTCCTGCCACGCCAATGTGATTGCCAGCCAGCTCACGCTCGCCTTTGCCGACCAGGCCTATGACGATATGGACAGGCTGAAGCACGAGGGCGATATCGCCGCGTTGAAGGAACTGGTGCGGCAGTTGATCGACATTTCCCAACGGATGATGTGAGGTGACATGACGCCAGCCGAGATTGCCCCGAAAGACCGCCTGATCGTCGCGCTCGATCTGCCCGGCGTTGATGCCGCGGAAGCGATGGTCAACCGGCTCGGCGACAGCGTCACCTTCTACAAGATCGGCTATCGGCTGGCTTATGCCGGCGGCTTGCCGCTGGTCGGCAAGCTCGCGGACAAGGGCAAGAAGGTCTTTCTCGATCTCAAGCTGCACGACATCGGCAACACCGTGGCGCAAGGCGTCGACAGCATCACCCGGCTCGGCGCGACCTTCCTCACCGTGCACGCTTATCCGCAGACCATGAAGGGTGCCGTCGAAGGTCGCGGCAGCTCGAAGCTGAAGATCCTCGCCGTCACTGTTCTGACCTCCTACAACGAGGACGATCTGCACGCAGCGGGCTTCCGGCTCGGCGTCTCCGAGCTCGTCGAAGCGCGCGCGCAGCAGGCGCAGGTGCTCGGCATCGACGGGCTGGTGTCGTCGCCCGAGGAAGTCGGAGCCTTGCGCAAGATCGTCGGCCACCAGATGAGCCTCGTCACCCCCGGCATCCGGCCGGCGGGCGCGGCGAGCGGCGACCAGAAACGCATCATGACGCCGGGCCGCGCGATTGCGGCCGGCGCGGACTATCTCGTCGTCGGTCGACCGGTGGTGGAAGCCGCGGACCCCAAGGCAATTGCCGAGGCCATCCAGGCCGAGATCGCGCAAGCGCTCGGCTAACCAACAACACAGGGAGAAGAACAATGGCAAAAGGCTACTGGATCGGACGCGTCGACGTGAGTAATGACGAGGGCTACAAGCCCTATGCCGTCGCCAATGGTCCGATCTTCAAGAAATGGGGTGGCCGTTTCGTCGTCCGCGCCGGCAAGTTCACCACCGTCGAACGCAGTAGCCGCACCCGCAACGTCGTGATCGAATTCCCGGACTACGAGACCGCGATCGCCTGCTACAATTCGCCGGAATACCAGGCCAACATCAAGGTGCGCCAGCCGCACTCCGTTGCCGACCTCATCATCATCGAGGGCTATGACGGCCCTCAGCCGTCAGACGGCTGAGGCTGGGTCTGCGCGCGCGCCTCGTCCTTCGAGACGACCGCTCCGCGGTCTCCTCAGGATGAGGCTAAGCAGAAGCGGCGCCCGTCGAATTTGTTGCCAGGGATTCCGACCTCATCCTGAGGGCCCGCCGTAGGCGAGCGTCTCGAAGGATGGCCGCAAGCGACCGGCGCTCCAGAGGAAGGTGGAAGCCCGCCTGCCCCCAATCCCCCTCGGTTGCCGGAACTGCCTCCCCCCGCTACAACGGCCGTGAGAGGATTACACCATGTCCGACATGCGCTTGATTGTTGCTGGAGCCGGCGGCCGGATGGGCCGGGCGCTGACGCGGGCGATTGCCGAGACCAAAGGCGCGGTGCTGGCCGGCGCGCTGGAGGCGCCGGGCTCGGAGCTGCTCGGCAAAGATGCCGGCGTGCTCGCAGGCCTGCCGGCCAATGGCATCAAACTCTCCGGCGATCTCTGGGCATTGTCAAAGGACGCCGACGGCATTCTGGATTTCACCGTGCCCGCGGCGACCTTGGCCAACGTCGCGATCGCTGCCGAACGCGGCCTCGTGCACGTGGTCGGAACGACGGGCCTGTCGGGCTCCGACAACGCCGTGATCAAGAGCGTCACCAACCGCGCCGTCGTGGTGCAGTCCGGCAATATGAGCCTGGGTGTCAATCTGCTCGCCGCCGTGGTCAAGCGCGTCGCCAAGGCGCTCGACGAGAGCTTCGACATCGAGATCGTCGAAACCCATCACCGCATGAAGATCGACGCGCCCTCGGGTACGGCACTGATGCTGGGCCAGGCGGCAGCTAGCGGCCGCGGCATCGCGCTCGACGAGCATGCAGACCGCGGCCGCGACGGCATCACCGGCGCGCGCAAGCCCGGCGACATCGGCTTTGCGTCGTTGCGCGGCGGCACCGCGGCCGGCGATCACAGCGTGAGCTTCCTCGGCCCGTTCGAGCGCCTGACGCTGTCGCATCACGCGGAGGATCGCATGCTGTTCGCCCACGGCGCGCTGAAGGCCGCGCTCTGGGCGCATGGCAAGAAGCCGGGACACTACTCGATGGCCGACGTGCTCGGCCTGTCTGACATCTAAACCAAACGGAAAGCAGTCAATGAGCGAACGTCTTCTCGTGCTGGTGCGGCACGGCCAGAGCGAATGGAATCTGAAGAACCTGTTCACGGGCTGGAAGGATCCTGACCTCACCGAACTCGGGGTGAAGGAAGCCTCGGAAGCGGGCCGCAAGCTGAAGGCGCAGGGCCTCGTGTTCGACGTCGCCTACACCTCGGTGTTGACGCGCGCACAGCACACGCTCGATCTCATTCTCGGCGAGCTCGGCCAGAAGGGCCTGCCGACGGAAAAGAACCTCGCGTTGAACGAGCGCGACTATGGCGATCTCTCCGGCCTCAACAAGGACGACGCCCGCAAGAAATGGGGCGAGGACCAGGTGCTGATCTGGCGCCGCTCCTACGACGTGCCGCCGCCCGGTGGTGAAAGCCTGAAAGACACGCTCGCGCGAGCACTGCCGTATTACGTTCAGGAGATTTTGCCGGGCGTGCTCAACGGCAAGCGCACGCTCGTTGCTGCCCACGGCAACTCGCTGCGCGCGCTGATCATGGTGCTGGAAAAGCTCTCCCCCGAAGGCATTTTGAAGCGCGAGCTCGCGACGGGTGTACCGATCATCTACCGGCTCAATGCGGATTCGACGGTGGCCTCGAAGCTTGATCTGGCGGGCTAAAGACGTCCGCGCGCGACGGAGCCGGCCAAATAATCAGCGTCGTCCTGGCGAAAGCCAGGACCCATAACCACCGTCGTTGGTTTTGCGATGATTGGTGGTTGGCAGTCGGCGCCAAAACATCTCCCTGGGGTGATGGGTCCTGGCTTTCGCCAGGACGACCATTTGGAGACAGTTTTGCAAAAGACCTACTGCAGCCCCAGCTGCCCGGCCTCCCAGCCCAGCATCGCCTGCTTGCGGGTGATGCCCCAGTGATAGCCGGTGAGTGTGCCGCTCTTGCCGAGCGCGCGGTGGCAGGGCACGACAAAGGACACCGGGTTCTTGCCGACGGCGGCGCCGACGGCACGTGAGGCTTTCGGGCTGTTGATGTTACAGGCGATGTCCGAATAGGACACCGCGCGGCCCATCGGGATCTTCAGCAGCGTCTCCCACACCCGGACCTCAAAATCGGTGCCGATCATCACCACGCGCAGCGGCTGGTCAGGCCGCCACAGTTTTGTGTCGAAGATGCGCTGCGCCAGCGGTGCGGTACCTTCGTGATCCTCGACGTAAATTGCGTTCCGCCATCGCCGCGTCATGTCGGCAAGCGCCACCTGTTCCTCACCGGGATCGGCGAAAGCGAGGCCCGACAATCCGCGATCGGTCGCGATCACGATCGCGGTGCCGAACGGCGAGTGATGAAAGCCATAGCGCAAGATGAGCCCCGCGCCGCCGTTCTTCCATTCGCCCGGCGACATCGCCTCGTGGGTGACGAAGAGATCATGCAGCCGGCCCGGACCCGAAAGGCCCGAGTCGAGCGCCGCATCGAGGATGCTCGCGGAATCCCTGAGCAAGCCCTTGGCGTGATCGAGGGTGAGCGCCTGCATGAAAGCCTTCGGCGTGATCGAGGCCCAGCGGCGGAACAAATGGTGCAGCTCATCCGGGGTGACGCCGGCCGCATCCGCCATCGCCTCGATCGTCGGCTGGGCGCGCCACTTTTCCGAAATGAAGGCGATCGCCCGGCGCACGGAATCATAGTCGCGCATCGCGGCGTTCTGGGAGCCCGGCCCGGCCAAGCGCTGGTCATGTATCGCGAGTGTCATCATGACCACAAATGTAGGAGAGGGCAGGGTGCGAAACCACCCGATTTCCGATCCGCAATCAGGTGACCGGATTGTAGGTCGGACCGCGCCTGGCGGCATTCAATGCCTCAACCAAGCCTTTGTAGAAGCTGGATTTTTCGTCCGGTCCCAGAAAGCGGGCGATCTGGATCTGGTGACCTCGCGAGATCAGATAGAGGTGCTCGATGCCAAAATCCTCGTCGATTTCCATGTCGAGCCGGACCCAGAGCGGATTGAAGGTCCATTCGACGATTTGGCCGTGCTGGCTGACGCGCCGCACGCGCAATTCAGATGGCGTGACCACGATCTCCTCGCTGGCCCGCGCCGCGCGGAAATTGGCTTTGAAGGCCCACCAGATCACCAGCACATCGAGGCCGAAGAAGCCGAACACCGGCCACGCGCCCATCATCAGGAAGACGAGGCCGGTGACGAAGCTGACGGCGCTCAGGAACAGCATCACGGCGAGGAAGCCGGTGCGGTTCAGCGAGCGGTGCGGCGTCAGGCGCGCGGAAAAGATCTGAGGCTCGGCCTCGCTTCCAGATCGTTCGCGCTCAATTTCGTTGCCTGTGCTCATCGTCCCTCAGTATATCCCGATCATGGCGAAAATCACCCGCAAGCCGGCCCCGCGCAAGACGTCGGTGCCGAAGAAAAAGGCAAGGCCGGCTGCGGCCAAACCGAAGGGGCCCGCGAAGAAATCGCTTAAGGCCATGAAGCCCTGGACGCCGCCCGAAGTCCGCGAGGCCTTCAGCCGTTTCCGCAAGGCCAATCCGGAACCGAAAGGCGAGCTCGAGCACGTCAATCCGTTCACGCTGCTGGTTGCGGTGGTGCTGTCGGCGCAGGCGACCGACGCCGGCGTCAACAAGGCAACGCGCGCGCTGTTCGCGATCGCCGACACACCGCAGAAGATGCTCGACCTCGGCGAGGAGCGCCTGCGCGAATACATCAAGACCATCGGCCTCTACCGCACCAAGGCGAAAAACGTGATCGCGCTGTCGGCGAAGCTGCTCAGCGAGTTCGGCGGTGAGGTGCCGCGCACGCGCGCCGGGCTCGAGTCGTTGCCCGGCGCCGGTCGCAAGACCGCCAACGTCGTGCTCAACATGGCCTTCGGCGAGCACACCATGGCGGTCGACACGCATGTCTTCCGCGTCGGCAACCGGACCGGCCTCGCGCCCGGCAAGACGCCGCTGGAGGTCGAGCTCGGTCTCGAAAAGGTGATCCCGGCCGAGTTCATGCTGCATGCCCATCATTGGCTGATCCTGCATGGCCGCTATACTTGCCTCGCGCGCAAGCCGCGCTGCGAGGTTTGCCTGATCAACGATCTCTGCCGGTGGCCGGAGAAGACGGTCTGATGGCAATGTCCGTCATTCCGGGACGGTCCGTAGGACCGGACCCGGAATCTCGAGATTCCGGGTTCGATGCGGCGCATCGCCCCGGAATGACGAGGATGAGAGAGCGCGCTTTGGAGTGATGTCGTGAGTCCACAAGAGCAAGTTCCGTCATCGCCTCCCACCGCAGCGCCTGCTCCGCAACCCAAGCCCTCGCAGCGACCGGCGAGTTCGCTGTGGAGCCGGCTTGCGATTCCGCTGTTCGCGGTGATCGTCGCGCTCGGCTTCGTCGCGGTGGCAACGCAGCGCTTCGACGAATGGGTCGGCAATTCGGTGGTCCAGACCACCAACGACGCCTATGTGCGCGCCGAGCTGACGCGGCTTGCCAGTCGCGTCTCCGGCGAAGTGCTGACCGTCGGGGTTACCGATTTCCAGCGCGTCAAGGCCGGCGATCTCCTGATCCAGATCGACCCTGCCGACTATCAGGCGCAAGTCGCGCAGTCCGAAGCGGCGGTCGCCGCTGCACAAGCTGTGCTCGACAATCTGGCCAATCAGATCGAGCTGCAATATGCGACGATCGCGCAGGCGCAAGCTGCGCGGCTCTCGGCCGAAGCCGTGGAGGTCGAGGCGCGGCAGGAGCAGGAGCGCCAGCAATCGCTGTCGCAGACCGAATCCGGCACACGGCAGCGCTTCGAACAGGCGGTCGCAGGCTATGCCAAGGCGCAGGCCGATGTGCGCGCGAGCCGCGCCGTGATCGCGGCCCAGCAGCACCAACTCGAGGTGCTGCAAGGCACCAGGAAGCAGCGCGCCGCCGATCTCGAAGCGACCAAGGCGACACTGGCGAGTGCGAAGCTCAAGCTCGGCTACACCAAGATATCGGCGCCGTTCGACGGCGTCGTCGGCGAGCGGCAGGTCCAGCCCGGCGACTACGTCAACATCGGCACTAACCTCATCAACGTCGTGCCGTTGCCGAAGGTCTATGTGATCGCGAATTACAAGGAGACCCAGCTGACCCACGTCGCACCGGGCCAGCCGGTCGAGATCACCGTCGACAGTTTCCCGCGTGAGAAGCTGCGCGGGCGGGTCGAGCGCATTGCGCCCGCGACCGGCGCGCAGGTCGCGCTGCTGCCGCCGGACAACGCAACCGGTAACTTCACCAAAGTCGTGCAGCGCATTCCTGTGCGCATCCAGTTCGACGACAACCAGCCGCTGCTGGCGCGGCTGGTGCCGGGGATGTCGGTCGTCACCAGCATCGACACCAAGGCCGGCAATGGCGGAAAATGACGATTCCAGTCGCGGGCCGCTCTCGCGCGGCGGCGTCGCGCCGCAGCCGCTGTTTGCGGTGGCAGCGGTGCTGCTCGGCTCGTTCCTCGCCAATTTCGACAGCCGGCTGACCACAATAGGCCTGCCGGACCTGCGCGGCGCGTTCTCGCTCTCGTTCGACGAGGGCGCGTGGCTCTCCACCGCAGGCATCGGCTCACAGATCTTCATCGCACCCGCGGTGGCCTGGCTTGCCACCGTATTCGGCCTGCGCCGCGTTCTCGGCATCCCTAGCCTCGTCTATGCCGCGGTCTCGCTGATCATCCCGTTCGTGCACGACTATCCGACATTGCTCGCGCTCAGCGTCGTGCATGGCCTCTTGCTCGGCACCTTCGTGCCGGCGACGCTGATGATCGTGTTCCGCAATCTGCCGATCCGCTGGTGGCTCCCGGCGATCTCGATCTATTCGATTCGCGTCGGCTTCGCGCTGGATACCTCGAGCTCGCTGGTCGGCTTCTATGTCGACCATCTCGGCTGGCAATGGCTGTACTGGCAGAGCGTCGTGATCGCGCCCCTGATGGGCCTGATGGTCTATTGGGGCACGCCGAACGAGCCGGTGAATCGCGCTTTGCTCCGCGACGCCGATTGGGGCGGCATGCTGCTGCTCGGCGCCGGCGTCTCGATGATCTATGCCGGGCTCGACCAGGGCAACCGACTGGACTGGCTGGGGTCGGGGACGGTGATGGCGTTGATCACCGCCGGCGCGGTGCTGGTCGCGGGCTTCCTCGTCAACGAGTCCCTGGTGCGGCAGCCCTGGGCACATGTGAACGTCTTGTTCTCGCGCAATATCGGCCTAGGGTTGGTCTTGATCCTGCTCTACACGCTGACCAGCCTGTCCAACGCGTCGCTCGTGCCGAACTTCCTCGCCACCATCGCCCTGCTCAGGCCGGAGCAGAGCGGCCTCTTGCTGCTCATCTACGGCGCGTTGCCGATGTTCGTGCTGGTGCCGCTCTCGATCTGGCTGCTGCGGCATTTCGATACGCGGACGGTGGTGGTCGTGGGATTTGCCTGCTTCGCCGCCGCCAATCTCTGGGGCACGCAGCTCAGCCATGATTGGGCGCGCGAGGATTTCGCCGGCATCGTGCTGCTCCAGGCGATCGGGCAGTCGCTGACCTTGTTGCCGCTGATCATCACGCTGCTGTCCAATTCCGATCCGAGCCGTGCCACCTCGTTCGCCGCCTATATCCAGATCATGCGGCTCGGTGGTGCCGAGATCGGCGTGGCGTTGATGGGAACGTGGCTGCGCGTCCGCGAGCAGATCCATTCCTTCTATCTCGGCCAGAATCTCGGCGTCGGTGACGTCGACGTGGTCCGCATGCTGAAACAGCTCGCCGACCATTTTGCGGCCCATGGTGCGGGCTCGGCCCAGGCCCGCGCGGTCGGTACGCTCGCGGGCTTGGTCCAGCGCGAGGCCAATGTGCTCGCCTATATCGACGGCTTCTGGCTGTGCTTCTGGGTCGCAATGGCCGCGCTCGGCGTCGTCGCGCTGGTCACCCGTGCCCCGCCTGGCCCGTTCACGCCGGCGCCGTTCGGCTTCGCCAGGTCGCTGTTGCGGAAGTGCGGGATGAAGGTCGCCTGAATGCGATGATGGTTGTTCTTCCGATCGCGCGACGGGGTTGTCACCTCTCCCGCTTGCGGGAGAGGTCGGCACGAAGTGCCGGGTTCTCTCATCTGGGGGATTGCCCCATTGCGGAGACACCGTCTCCCCGACCCTCTCCCGCAAGCGGGAGAGGGAGCGTCCGTCACCGCATCTGCCGCGCCGGCTCGATCAGCTCGGGCCGCGGGCCTGAGAGCCGCTTGTGCATGTGGACCATGAAGGCCATGGCGAAGATCGGCGTCGCCAGATTGACGATCGGGATCGAGACGAAGGCTGCGATGAACAGGCCCGCGGTGAAGATGGTCGCGGCATTGTCGCGCCGCATCGCCTTGGCTTCCTCCGGCGAGCGAAACCGCATCGCCGCGAGCTCGAAATATTCGCGGCCGAGCAGCCAGGCCGTGGCGAGGAAGAAGACCAGGAAACCGGCGCCGGCGAAAAGCACCAGCGGCAACGCGACCAGATAAACCAGGATCGTCAGCAGCGCGGTCTTGACGCCCTCGTAGATCGCCTGGCTGAACGGCAGCGCGACGCCTGGCCGCTCGGCCGGATAGTGCTCGCGCTCGACGATGTCGGCGACGTCGTCGACGAACAGGCTCGCGACGAGCGAGGTGATCGCCGGCATCAGGAACACAGCCCCGAACACGACGCCGAGTCCCGCGGCGATCGAAATGATCCAGGACAATACCTCGAGCGATGAGTGCCAGCCCGGACCGAGCAGGCCCTCCAGCCAGGCCTCACCATAGGTCGCAAACCAGCTCAGGAGCCGCTGCAAGCCGATCGCCAGCACGATGATCAGCACCAGGGCGACGCCGATCGACCGCCACAGGATCGAGCGCATCGGCGGCGAGATCATTTGCGACAGCGCCTTGACGGCGGCATCCAGCATGGGAGTTCCTCTCACGAAATCACCCGCGAGAGGTAGACACCCCGGGCCACTTCGGCAAGGGAGATCGGCGGCACCGCTCATGGCCGGATTGACCGCTCGCATCAACGAAGCCACGATGAATTCGGCAAGACTGTTGCTTCACCAACCCGCTAGACAACAAGCGGAACCAGCCGGGCAAAGGAACAGGCTCATATGGCGATGGAAGAATCGGCGGCCGGATTGCCGCTTGCAGGCGTGCGCGTCGTCGAGATGACCCACATGGTCATGGGCCCGACCTGCGGCATGATCCTGGCACAACTCGGAGCCGACGTGATCAAGGTCGAGCCGCCCGCGGGCGACAAGACCCGGAGCCTGGGGGGCATGGGCACGGCCTTCTTCCCGTTGTTCAACCGCGGCAAGCGCAGCGTCGTGCTGGATTTCGAGAAGCCTGAGGATCGCGAGATCATGCACCGGCTGCTGGCGACGGCCGACGTGTTCCTGGAGAATTTTCGCGACGGCCAACTCGCGAAGCAGGGGCTCGGCGCCGACGAATTGCGCCGCCGGCATCCGAATCTGATCATCGCCGGCCACAAGGGTTTCCTCTCCGGTCCCTACGAGCACCGCCCCGCGCTCGACGAGGTCGTGCAGATGATGGCGGGCCTTGCTGCCATGACCGGCACCAGCGAAAAGCCCCAGCGTGTCGGCTCGTCCGCCAACGACATCATGGGCGGCATGTTCGGCGTGATCGCGATCCTCGCGGCGCTGTATCAGAAGCGCGGAGGAAAACGTGACGGCGCCGATATCCGCATCGGCCTGTTCGAGAACTGCCTGTTCCTGGTCGCCCAGCACATGGTCGAATACGAGATGACCGGCAACAAGCCGCGCTCGATGCCGGAGCGCGAGCATGCCTGGCCGATCTATGACATCTTCGAGACCGCCGGCGGCGAGCGAATCTTCATCGGCGTCGTCACCGAAGGCCATTGGCAGAGCTTTTGCCGCGAGTTCGGCCTGGCTGAATTCCTCGATGATCCCGCCTTGCGCACCACGACCGATCGCATCCTGGCGCGAGGCCGGATCATTCCGCGCGCAGCCGACATCATCAGGCAATGGGACGTGGCAAAACTGTCGCAGAGGCTCGATGCACTCAACATCTGCTTCTCGCCGATCAACCGGCCCGAGGATCTCTTCGCCGATCCGCATGTGCTGCGCCCGGGCGGGCTCGTCAACAATGTCACCGCCGACGGCAAGCCGTTCCGGGTGCCGGCGCTGCCGATCGAATGGAACGGCAGCCATATCGGCGAAGGCCTCAGGGTCGCGCCGCTCGGGGCCGACACCGCGGCCGTTCGCGCCGAGATCGACAATGAAAATGAAGACGTGACGTCAAAAACAACAGGGAGGCGCGCATGAGCCGGATCCAGGAGATTTACCCCGCGGAGCGCGTCAGCCTGCGCGAAGTCGGCCTGCGCGACGGGCTCCAGCTCGTGAAGAAAATTCCGTCGACCGACGCCAAGCAACGCTGGGTGCGCGAGGAATATGCCGCCGGCGTGCGGCATTTCGAGGTCGGCTCGTTCCTGCCGGCAAAGACCTTTCCGCAATTCGTCGATGTTCGCGACGTTGTTGCGACCGTCGCTTCATTGCCCGGCGCGCATGGCATCGCGCTTGCGCTCAACGAACGCGGCGTGAACGAGGCGCTGGAATCCGGCGTCGGCGAAATCGCCTCGGTGGTCTCGGCAACGGAAGAGCACAGCCAGGCCAATGCGCACCGCTCGCGCGAATCCGCGATCGCCAATCTGAAACGCCTGTGCGAACTGCGCGATGCCACCAGCCACAAGCCGCTCGTCAACGCGGCGATCTCGATGGCGCTGGGCTGCTCGATCACCGGGGCGGTTGACCCTGCAGAAGTGCTGCGGCTGGTCGACAAATGCCTCGAGGCTGGCGTCGATTTCGTCGGCATCGCCGACACCGTCGGCTATGCCGGGCCAAAGCAGGTGGCGGATCTGACGCGCGCCGCGGTGAAGCTCGCAGGGTCAAAGCCCATTTGCATCCATCTCCACGACACCCGCGGCATGGGCATCGCGAACGCGGCCTCAGCGCTCGACGAAGGCGCGCGGATCCTCGACGGCTCGCTCGGCGGCCTCGGTGGCTGCCCCTTCGCGCCCGGTGCGACCGGCAATGTCGTGTTCGAGGATCTCGTCTTCCTGTGCGAGAGCAAGGGCTTTGCGACCGGCATCGATTTGGAGAAGCTGATCACGGTGCGCAGGATCCTGCGCGAGGAGATGCCGAACGAAACGCTGTATGGCGGCATCGCGCGGGCCGGGTTGCCGGGCGGGAGCGCAGCGAAGGCGGCGTAGGAGCCGCGGGCGCGCTGCTCTTCCCTTCTCCCCTTGCGGGAGAAGGTGGCGCGAAGCGCCGGATGAGGGGTTTGCCTCCGCGCACTCAGAACGCGAGATTCTTCTGCGCGGAGAGATACCCCTCACCCGTCTCGCCGCTTCGCGGCGATCCACCCTCTCCCGCAAGGGGGAGAGGGAAACGCACCGTCTATGCGGCGAATCTACTCATGCCGGTGCCCGTGCTTGCGCGCCTTCGCCTGCTTGCTGTCCCCCGTCGGAATCATCACCACACGCCCATAGCGCACGCCACGTTCGGCGATGATATGATCAGCGAAATGCCTGACCTCGCCGGCATCGCCGCGCAGCGCCGTCATCTCCATGCAATTGCTATCGTCGAGATGGACATGCAGCGTCGCCAGCGCGAGGTCGTGGTGGCCATGGAATTCCTGCACCAGGCGTTTTGAGAGATCGCGGGCGGCATGGTCGTAGACATAGACGAGGCCGGCGACGCAGGGCCCGGTCTGCGCGGTGTCCTCGCTGCTCTGCTGCAAGCCGGCACGTGCGAGGTCGCGAATGATCTCGGAGCGGTTCTGATAGCCGCGCGCTTCCGCCGCCGCGTCGATCTCCGCCAAGAGATCATCCTCGATGGTTATCGTGATTCGCTGCATCAAGTCCTCTCCGTGCGTACCGCTTGGTGCGTAGTCGGTAGCCCGGATGGAGCGAAGCGCAATCCGGGACAGTTTCGATGCGTGGACAGACCCCGGATTGCGCTTCGCTTCATCCGGGCTACGCGTATCTTACCGCGTTTCGTGAACGGTGCGAGAGAGAAGGCGCTCGCTCACAGCCGCGTTGCCCGCAGCCGCAGCGCATTCCCGACCACGCTGACCGAGGACAGCGCCATCGCGGCGGCTCCGATGATCGGCGACAGCAGCACGCCGAAGGTCGGATAGAGGATGCCGGCCGCGATCGGAATCCCTGCGGCGTTGTAGATGAAGGCGAAGAACAGGTTCTGCCGGATGTTGCTCATCGTCGCTTGCGACAGTTTTCGCGCACGCACGATGCCGGTGAGATCGCCCTTCAGCAGGGTGACGCCGGCGCTCTCCATCGCCACGTCCGTGCCGGTGCCCATGGCGATGCCGACTTCGGCCGCGGCCAGCGCCGGCGCGTCGTTGACGCCGTCGCCGGCCATGGCGACACTGCGGCCGGCCTTCTGCAACTTTGTCACCACCGCGCTCTTCTGATCCGGCATTACTTCGGCCTCGACATCGGCGATGCCGAGCCTGCGCGCGACAGCCTCCGCCGTAGTGCGGTTGTCGCCGGTCAGCATAATGACCTTGATGCCTTCGGCTGCCAGTGCCTTCAGGGCCTCCGGCGTGGAAGCCTTGACCGGATCGGCGATCGCGAACAGGCCGGCAAGCCGGCCGTCGACCGCCATGTTGATCACGGTCGCGCCATCGCCGCGCAGTCGTTCGGCCTCGTCATCGAGCGATTTGGTGTCGATGCCGATCGACATCAGATATTTGGCATTGCCGAGCACGATGGTTTTGCCGTCGACCTTGCCGGTCGCGCCCTTGCCGGTCGGCGAATCGAATTGTTCGACCTGGCCCAGCGCGAGCTGCTTCTCCTTCGCCGCGCGCATGATCGCGTCGGCCAGAGGATGCTCGCTGGCGCGCTCGACGCTGGCGGCCATGCGGAGGATATCGTCTTCCGCAAAGCCGGCTGCGGGCACGATCGCGACCACCTTCGGCTTGCCCTCGGTCAGGGTGCCGGTCTTGTCGACCACCAGCGTGTCGATCTTCTCCATTCGCTCGAGCGCCTCGGCGTTCTTGATCAGCACGCCTGCCTGCGCGCCGCGGCCGACGCCGACCATGATCGACATCGGAGTCGCGAGTCCCAGCGCACAGGGGCAGGCGATGATCAGTACGCTGACGGCGGCGACGAGGCCGAAGGCCAGCCGCGGCTCCGGCCCGAACCAGGCCCAGGCCGCGAACGCGGTGATGGCAACGGCAATCACCGTCGGCACGAACCAGCCCGCGACCTGGTCGGCGAGGCGCTGGATTGGCGCTCGCGAGCGCTGCGCGTCGGCCACCATCTGCACGATCTGCGACAGCAGCGTCTCCCGCCCGACCTTGTCGGCGCGCATGATGAAGCTGCCGGATTGGTTGAGCGTGCCGGCGATCACCTTCGCGCCCGTCTCCTTGCTCACCGGCATGGATTCGCCCGTGACCAGCGACTCGTCGAGCGAGGAACGGCCTTCCAGAATGACGCCGTCGACCGGCACTTTTTCGCCCGGACGGACGCGCAAGCGGTCACCGGCATGAAGTGCGTCGATCTCGACCTCGTGCTCGCCGCCATCGCCATCGATGCGCCGTGCGGTCTTGGGGGCGAGCTGCAGCAGCGCCTTGATCGCACCCGACGTCGCATCGCGGGCGCGCAGCTCCAGCACCTGCCCGAGCAGCACCAGCACGGTGATGACGGCCGCTGCCTCGAAATAGACCGCGACCGCGCCTTCATGCCCGCGGAATGTGGCCGGGAAGATCTGCGGCGCGATGGTGCCGATCAGGCTGTAGACATAGGCAACGCCCGTACCCATCGCGATCAGCGTGAACATGTTGAGGTTGCGCGTCAGCAGCGACTGCCAGCCGCGAACGAAGAACGGCCAGCCGGCCCACAGCACCACGGGCGTGGCGAAGACGAGCTGGATCCAGTTCGATAGCGTCGCATCGATCCAGTTGTGCGGGCCCGCGAGATGGCCGCCCATCTCCAGCACCACGGCCGGCAAAGCCAGCGCGCCGCCGATCCAGAACCGCCGCGTCATGTCGGCAAGCTCAGGATTGGGCCCGGTCTCCAGGCTCGCCACTTCCGGCTCGAGCGCCATGCCGCAGATCGGGCAGGTGCCGGGTCCGGCCTGGCGGATCTGCGGATGCATCGGGCAGGTGTAGATCGTGCCTGCGGGCATCTCGGGCTCGGGCGTGCTTTGCTTGGCGAGATATTTGGCGGGATCCTCGGCGAATTTGGTGCGGCAGCCGGCCGAGCAGAAATGGAAGGTCGCCCCGTGATGGTCGAAGCGGTGTTTTGAGGTCGCGGGATCGACCGTCATGCCACAGACGGGATCGAGGACCTTTGTCGCGGCGGCGCTGTGATCATGGGCGTGATTGCCGCAGCAGGAGGAGGCCGCGGGCTTGGCGACCGGCGGAGCCTTGCTTGCGCAGCCACATCCGGAATGTGATTCCGCGTTGTGATCGTGCTCGTGTTCGGCGTCGTTCATTGCGATGCTCCGGCCCTTGCAACGTATACCCTAGGGGGGTATATAGGCCGCATGCGCAAGGACATCAAGGCATCTGTCGGAAAACGTCTCGGCCGGATCGAGGGGCAGGTTCGCGGCCTCTCGAAAATGGTCGAGGAGGACCGCTATTGCATCGACATCGTCACGCAGATCTCGGCGGTGCGCGCCGCGCTGCGCCGGGTCGAGGAAGAGGTTCTGAAAGATCACGTCGCCCATTGCGTCGAGCATGCGATCGCGAGCGGCGACAAGGCGGACCAGCGCGAGAAGATCGCGGAGCTGATGGCGGTGATTGGGCGGGCAGAGCGGTAGGGTCGTACTCACTCGCCATTGTGAGGGGCCAACGATATCCACCAATGTCGTCCTGGCGAAAGCCAGGACCCATACCGCGGAGCTTATCGATCGCGCGCGGTAGCTGTACCGAACGGCCGGTCCTCGCCAAATGTCTTCCTGGGATAATGGGTCCTGGCTTTCGCCAGGACGACGGCGGAGTTACGCCGCCATCCCCAGCGCGTGTCCCTGCGCGCGGTACTTTGCGAGATCGTTCAGCAGCACAAAATGCTCGGAGAAGGCAACGCTCATCTCCGCAGCCGCCTCACGCATCACTTCTTCAGCCGAAACCGGCGCCTCTTCGTCAGTCGCTTCAGGAACGAGCGGCGGCGCACGGAACGTTTCTGGAAACACACCGAAGGTGCCGGCTACCTCCTCGAGCGGCTTCTGCTTGTCGGCCCAGTGCAAGGCGGTGTAGTCGAAGCCGTGCACGATGGTGGGTTTGACGACTTCAAAATAGGGAGAGATGTCGAAGTCGCGGGGCATGTAGAGCGAGGAGTCGCGGATGTGCAGGATCTCGCGGCGGGCGGCGCGGCTGCCGGCCTTGGTGATCTTGGGCAGGATCGGGTAACGCACGGCGTCGAACGCTTGCGCGATCAGCGCCGAGCAGATGATCTTGGTGGGATCGCCCGAGCCGATCGATATCATGCGGCGCCGCCAGCGCTGCGGGATCGGCAGCGGAAACAGAAAGCGCATCAGGTCGACGATGTTCTTGGTGTCGTAGCCGAAGCCGATGCGGTTGATCGCATAGCGGCAGACCGTGGTGCGGTCCTCATAGGACAGCCCGACCGGACGGCAGACGCGGGTGTGATAGGGGAAATATTTCGACAGCGGCGCGGAGGTGACGCCTTCGCCGATATTGGCCTCGATCAGCACGTGCGGCTCGCCATCGGGCTCTTCCGCGCCTTCGATGGGGCCGACATAGAGTGCGCCGTGGGACCAGGTCGACTGCGTCAGATATTTGATGATGCCCGAGATGCGGTTGTTGCCCTCGACCAGCAGCACGTCGCCGGGCTCGATGACGCCGCGCAGATGCTCGGGGTCGCTCGGCGTGAACGGCTCATAGCCCGGCACCTCCTTCGAGAGGTACGCGGCAATCAGCTTGCCGACCGAATCCAGGACCGTCCCCATTTCAAAACTCCCCCACGGCCTTTTCCGGCCGTCTTTTTCTCTTCTCTACCATGGTCGGAACGTGTTGCAATTCGGTTCATCGATCTGTGACATCAAGCACGATTGATTCACTATGATGGTTGCCGCGCAACATCAGATACGGCAAGGTTCGCTAGCTGTTCCCGTTTGCTGCAAGTCTCCGGAAACCATGCCATGACAATCACGCGCCGCAGCTTCCTATCGGCGTCGGCGGGCCTTGCCGCGATGCCGGTCCTGCGCGCAACCGCCGCGCCCCTGCCGCGCGAGGCTGACATCGTCGTGATCGGCGCGGGCGCGGCCGGAATTGCCGCGGCGCGGCGCATCATGGCGGCCAATCGCAGGGTCGTGGTGGTGGAAGCGGCGTCGCAGATCGGCGGGCGCTGCATCACGGATACGACCACCTTCGACACACCGTTCGATCGCGGTGCGCGCTGGATGCACAATCCCGACACCAATCCGATGATCCGGCTGGCGCGCAGTGCCGGGCTCGACGTTCTGCCGGCGCCATCAGGCCAGAAGATGCGCATCGGCCGCCGCAACGCGCGGGCCGGCGAGACCGAGGAATTCCTGGCGGCGCTGGTGCGCGCCAACCGCGCCATCGACGAGGCAGCGCGCGGCAAGCTCGATACCGCCTGCGCCTCGGTGCTGCCGAAGGATCTCGGCGATTGGGCCGGCGCGGCCGAGTTCATCCTGGGCGCGAGCTTCGCCGGCAAGGACCTGAAGGAGCTGTCTGCGATCGACAAGGCGCGGGCACAGGATCGCAACGCCGCGATCGCCTGCCGCCAGGGCCTGGGGACCCTGATCACCAAACTCGGTGAGCAGGCGCCGGTCGCGCTGTCGACGCCGGCGAGCCGGATCGTCTGGAGCAATCGCGACGTCAGCGTCGAGACACAGGCCGGCAAGATCGCCGCGCGCGCCGCCATCATCACGGTCTCGACCAATGTGCTGATTTCGGGCGCGATCAAGTTTGGGCCTGACATTCCAAAGCGCACGCTCGATGCCGCCTCGAAGCTCACGCTCGGAAGCTACGATCACATCGTGCTGCAACTGCCGGGCAATCCGCTCGGCCTGTCGCGCGACGATATCCTGATCGAGCAGAGCAACTCGACGCGCACGGCGCTGATGTTCGCCAATATCGGGGGATCCTCGCTGTGCTCGATCGATGTCGGCGGCTCGTTCGGCCGCGATCTGTCCGGGCAAGGCGAGAAGGCGATGACGGCCTTCGCCAGAGAATGGATCACGAAGCTGTTCGGCAGCGAAGTGGCCGCCGCCGTGCAGAAAGCCAGCGCGACGCGCTGGAACGCCTCGCCGTTCGTGATGGGTGCGATGTCGGCGGCCTCGCCGGGCGGTCAGCTCTCGCGAAGAATCCTCGCCGAGCCGATCGGCAACATGTTCCTCGCCGGCGAAGCCACGCACGAGACGCTGTGGGGCACCGTCGACGGCGCCTGGGAAAGCGGCGAGCGCGCCGCGGACGCGGCCTTGCGCAAGATCGGCGCGCTCAAGGACGAGCCGGCCGATGTGCCGACGCAGTCGACGAAGAAGCGGCGGGCGCCGCGGCAGCAGAGGAACTAATTCAGTCGTCGTCCTGGCTTTCGCCAGGACGACTGTGGATGGCTTAGCGCAACACCCCATCCAGTGCCGGCAGTCCGGCGATCACCGCTATCGCGATCAGCCCGTAACAGATGGCGCGAAACACTTTCTCGCTGGCACGGCCGAACAGCGACGCGCCGAAGGCGACGCCGATCGCATAGACCGGTCCGACGATCAGCGAGAGCACGAGTGATTCGCGCGAGATCAGTCCTGTGGTCGCATAGCTGACCATCGAGAAGAAATCCGACGCGCCAAAAAACAGCAAGATGTTGGCGCGCGCAACGATCGGGGCGATGGGGCGACCGAGCCAGTAACCGACGATCGGCGGCCCACCGGTCTGTGCGAGGCCGCTACAGAAGCCGGAGAGGCTGCCGATGCCGACCGAGAGCCAGGCGTGGTCCTTGCCGCGATAGCGCCAGCCCGACAGCAGCAGAAGCAACAGCGCGGCGACGAAGCAGGAGATGATCCATCGCGTCGTGACGGGTTCGAGCACGCTGAGGAAATAGGTGCCGACGGGCACGCCGACCAGCGCGCCCAGCACGATCACGGCGGTGGCCTTGCGGTCGGCCTTGCGCCAGGCGTCAGGCAGCAGCGGCGCGGCCGCGACGAAATCGATCACGAGGAGCAGCGCGGCAACTAGACGCGGCGCCGCGATGCTGCTCGCCAGCGGCATGAAGATCAGCGCCGAGCCGAAGCCCGAGAAGCCGCGCGCGGTGCCCGAAACGAAAGCGACGGCGCAGAGCGCCATCGCAATGGTGAGGCTGACGTCCTTTGGAAGAAAGTCAGTGAGATTCATGCTCTATTATTTCTCGAGCATGATCATGCTCTCAAAGTGCCGCCGGTCTTCTTCGTCACCTCCGCCACGATTTTCGCGGCGACGGCCTCGATCTCCTGGTCGGTGAGGGTCTTTTCGCGCGGCTGGATCGTCACCGCGATCGCGATCGACTTCTTGCCGTCCTCGATGCCCTTGCCTTCGTAGACGTCGAACACGTTCACGGCGGTGATCAGCTTCTTGTCGACGCTCTGGGCCGCGCGCACGATGTCGCCGCCCTTCACGGTGCGGTCGACAATGAAGGCGAAGTCACGCGAGACGGGCTGGAAGGCCGACAGCTCGATCACGGGCTTGGCACGGGTCGGCTTCTTCTTCGCCTCGGGGATGCGGTCGAGGATCACCTCGAACACCATCAGCGGGCCGCCGGCACCGAGCGCCTCGAGCGCGCGCGGATGCATTTCGCCGAAATAACCCAGCACGTTTTGCGGCCCGATCTGGATCGTACCGGAGCGCCCGGGATGCAGCCAGGATGGGCCGCCCGCGACGATCTGAAGGGCCTGCATCGGTGCGCTGGCAGCGGCGAGCACCGCGAGCGCATCGGCCTTGGCGTCGAACAAGTCAGCCTGCGCCGAACCCGACCAGTGCCGTCCGAGGCCTTGCGACGACGCAAAGCCGCGGCGGACGCCGCTTGCCGCCACGAATTGATCCTGCGGGCGATCGCCCTTGAACACCTGCCCGACCTCGAACAGTGCGACATCGCCAAAGCCGCGGTCGGCATTGGCCTGCGCCGCCGCGATCAGGCCGGCCAACAGGGTCGGGCGCATATCGGACAAATCCGCCGCGATCGGGTTGGCGACCTCGAGTTCGCGCTGGCCGCCGCCGAACAGCTTTGCGGCAGACTTGGTGATGAAGGACCAGGTCACCGCTTCGATGATGCCGCGGCTCGCCAGCGCGCGCCTGGCGCGGCGGGTGCGGAGCTGGAGCGGGGTCAGCACGGATTTGCGTGCGTCCTCGCCGCGCTCGAACGGCGTCATCGGCACCTTGTCGACGCCGTGGATGCGGACGACTTCCTCGACGATGTCGGCCTTGCCGTGCACGTCGGACCGCCACGACGGCACCGCGACCTTCACGACGGGCCCCGGGCCCGCCATCATGAAGCCGAGATGGCTCAGGATGCGCTTCATCTCCGGCATCGGCACTTCGATGCCCGAGAGCCGCTTGACCTCGGTGACCGGGAAATCGATCACGCGGTCGTCGCCGAAGCTCTTGCCGACCACGACGTTCTCGGACGGCGTGCCGCCGCACATCTCCAGCACGAGTTTCGTCGCGAGCTCCAGTCCCGGCACCATGAAGGCCGGATCGACACCGCGCTCGAAACGATAACGCGCGTCCGAATTGATGCCGAGCTTGCGGCCGGTCTGGGCGATGTTGATCTCGTTCCAAAGCGCCGATTCGATCAGCACGTCCGTGGTGGTCTCGTCGCAGCCCGAGGCCTCTCCGCCCATGATGCCGGCGAGCGATTCGACGCCGTGCTCGTCCGCGATCACGCAAATCGCGGGATCGAGATTGTAGGTGCGGCCGTCGAGCGCGAGCAGCGTCTCGCCGTCACGGGCGCGGCGCACCACGAGATTGCCCTTCACTTTCTTCGCGTCGAACACGTGCAGCGGCCGCGCGCGGTCGTAGGTCATGAAGTTGGTGATATCGACCAGCGCGTTGATCGGACGCAGGCCGATCGCGGTCAGCCGCTTCTGCAGCCATTCCGGCGACGGGCCGTTCTTCACGCCGCGCACGAGGCGTAGCGCGAAGCCGGGGCACAGCGCGGCGTCCTCGACCGTGACCTTCACCGGGCACGGGAGTTCGCCCTTGATCGGCTTGATGGTGGGGTCCTTGAACTTGCCCATGTCGGCGGCGGCAAGATCGCGCGCGATGCCGTGCACGCCGGTGCAGTCCTGCCGGTTCGGCGTCAGATTGATCTCGACCACGGGATCGCCGAGGCCGGCCCATGCGGCGTAAGGAGCGCCGATCGGCGCATCGGCGGGCAATTCCATGATGCCGTCATGGTCGTTGGAAATCTGCAATTCAGCCGCCGAGCACAGCATGCCGCGGCTCTCGACACCCCGGATGGTGCCGATACCGAGCGTGATGTCCTTGCCGGGAATGTAGGTGCCGGGCGGCGAAAACACGCTGACGAGCCCCGTCCGCGCATTGGGCGCGCCGCACACCACCTGCACGGGCGCGCCACCGTCGCCGGTGTCGACCATGCAGACGCGCAGCCGATCCGCATTCGGATGCTGCTCGGCTGATATCACCTTGGCGATGGTGAACGGCTTCAGCGCCTTCGCCTTGTCCTCGATGTTCTCGACCTCGAGCCCGATCATGGTGAGCTTCTCGGCCAGCTTGTCCAGCGGCTCGTCGGTGTCGAGATGTTCCTTCAGCCAGGAGAGAGTGAATTTCATGGCTGCTTTTTCTCCACGACGACGGTCTGCTCCCTCTCCCGCTTGCGGGGGAGGGCTGGGGTGGGGGTTCTCTCCGCAACGGCAGCAGCGATTGTTTCGAGAACGCCGACACGATTGGTCATGATGTCGAGGTTGCTGAAACGGAGCACCATGAAGCCTTCCGCCTCGATCACGGCAGAGCGCCGTGCATCGGCGCGCTCGCCTTCATCAGAAAAGTGCTGGCCGCCATCGAGCTCGATGACGAGCTTGGCCGCGTGGCAGATGAAGTCGGCGATGTAACTATCGATCGGTACTTGGCGGCGAAAACCCGCGCCGTTCAATCGGCCGGCGCGCAGCTCCGACCAGAGGATGCGCTCCGCATCGGTCGAATTGCGTCTGAGCGCGCGCGCATTGGCTCGTATCTTGGCCGGTACTTTCCAGTCCGGATGTTCAGGATCGACCATTGGCAACCCCATCGAGGAGACACCCTCACCCCAACCCTCCCCCGCACGCGGGGGAGGGAGCCCGACCTCTCGCGTGGAGCGAGAATACGTATCCATGAGATGGACGCCCCGCACGCGCTCCATCCATTCCCTCCCCCGCTTGCGGGGGAGGGGCAGGGAGAGGGTTCTCTCCGCGAAGGGAACGCAGAGAGTCTTCGGAAGGTCATGTCCGAGCAAGCCCATCACGAGCTCAGCCCTCCCGCCAGCGTCGGCACTTCCAGCGGCTTGAAGCCGTAATGGGATAGCCAGCGGACGTCGCTGTCGAACAGCTGGCGCAAATCGGCGATGCCGTATTTCAGCATGGCGATGCGGTCGATGCCCATGCCCCAAGCGAAGCCCTGGTACTCGTCGGGATCGATGCCGCAGGCGCGCAGCACGTTTGGATGCACCATGCCGCAGCCGAGAATCTCGAGCCAGTCCTCGCCCTCGCCGAAGCGGATCTCGCCCTTGTCGCGGCGGCACTGGATGTCGACTTCCAGCGACGGCTCGGTGAACGGGAAGAACGAGGGCCGGAAGCGCATGTTGATGTGGTCGACCTCGAAGAACGCCTTGCAGAACTCGTGCAGGATCCATTTGAGGTGGCCGAGATGCGAGTGCTTGTCGATGACGAGGCCTTCGACCTGGTGGAATTGCGGCGTGTGGGTCGCGTCCGAATCGATGCGATAGGTGCGGCCCGGGCAGATCACGCGGATCGGCGGCTTCTCACTCAGCATGGTGCGCACCTGCACCGGTGAGGTGTGGGTGCGCAACAGCATGCGGGAGCCGTCCTCCTTCGGATGGAAGAAGAAGGTGTCGTGCATCTCGCGCGCGGGATGGCCTTCCGGAAAATTCAGCTTGGTGAAGTTGTAGTCGTCGGTCTCGATATCGGGGCCTTCGGCGACCGAGAATCCCATGTCGGCAAAGATCGTGGTCAGCTCGTCCCAGACCTGACTCAGCGGATGGATGCGGCCGGCCTCAGCCGGCGTATCGCGCAGCGGCAGGGTGACGTCGATGGTTTCCGACGCAAGCCGCGCGTCGAGCGCCGCCGATTTCAAGACGTCGCGCCGCGCGGCGAGTGCCTCGGTGACCTTGTCCTTGGCCTGGTTGATCGCAGCGCCTTGGGTCTTGCGCTCGTCCGGCGACATCTTGCCGAGCGTGGAAAGAAGTGCCGAGATCGACCCCTTCTTGCCGAGCGCAGCGACCCGCACCGCTTCGAGGGCGGCCTCGTCGCCGGCGGCGGCGATCTGGTCGAGGATGGATGTTTCGAGCATTGCGAGGTCGGACACGGTCAAATCCCTGCTGCCAAATTCGGCTGGGTTGTCGCCGCCCGAAGGCCGTAACGTCAAGCGAAAAGCCGGTCATTCGGGCTGACGAGCGGCTGGGTTGAACCTCGCGCGGGGGCCTGGCACCAAGGGGATTCAAGGAGGCTTTCGCGATGCTCTCGAGATCCTGTCTGGCTGCTCTCGCGGTCGTTCTCTTGGTCGCGAGTACCTCAGCGCGCGCCATGGTCTGCATGGAGAAATCCATGACGCTGGACGAGGTCGTCGACACCATCGGCGCCCAGAAGGGCTGCGAGAGCGCGATGAGGGTGTTTCAGGATTGCCAATTGACCGCGAGCGGCGATGTCCAGCTCGGCGCCGCCGTCGAGAAGAAATGCGAGGCGGACTTCATGCCCGGCCTCAACATGGCGCGGAAACAGGCTTACCAACGCGAGATGCGCGTGTGCGACCGGAAGTACCGGAATAAATCCGGCACCATGTATCTGTCATTCACGGCATTCTGCCGGGCGGAGATCGCCCAGCGCTACTCGCAACGCGCGCTGAAGGCCGGCGGAGCCGGCCGTTAGGCTTCAGGCCGCCAGAGCGGCTTTGGCCTTCTCGGCGATCGCCTGGAACGACGCGGGCTCGTTGATCGCGAGATCCGACAGCACCTTGCGGTCCACGGTGATCCCGGACTTGGCCATGCCGTCGATAAAGCGGCTGTAGGTCAGGCCGAACGGACGCACGGCGGCGTTGATGCGCTGGATCCAGAGCGCGCGGAACGTCCGCTTCTTGCGCTTGCGATCACGGAAGGCATACACGAGAGCCTTCTCGACCGCCGGCTTGGCGGTGCGGATCGTGTTCTTGCGGCGGCCACGGAAACCCTTGGCGGCCTTGTAGACTTTCTTGTGCTTGGCGTGGGCGGTCACACCGCGTTTGACGCGAGCCATGACAAAAATCCTCCGAAAGATGACTTGATGTTCGGATCGCCGCGAAAGCTGCGGCGCGGGTGGCAATGATCGTGGACGCGATCAGGCGTTCGGCAAGAAGTACTTCTTGACGTTGTCGCCGTCGGTCTTGAACAGCACGGCGGTGCCGCGCAGCTGCCGGATCTGCTTCTTCGTCCGCTTGATCATGCCGTGACGCTTGCTACGATGCGCGAACATCACTTTGCCGGTGGCAGTCACCTTGAAGCGCTTTTTAGCGCCCGATTTGGTCTTCAGCTTGGGCATTTGGCTCTCCTAATGGCCATAGAAATCCGCCCGCGAAGGCGGCTGGCCGTCAAAATGCTCGTTAGAGCGTTGATTGTGCTCAGGTTTTACGAACAAGCGCGAAACCCGCACGGACACCGCCACGGCAGCCCTTAATCAGCCGGGCAATGAAGGCTGGGCTTATGACAGAGGACGGGCGAATTGGCAACGATGAACCGGTGGAACCTAGCCGGCGACTATTCGGAATTGCTAACCTCATGTCCGGGCCGTGTCGCCCGGAGCAGGATTAAAATGCCCCATTTTTCCCAGTCGCTGTCGTGTTTGACCGATGTCGCCCGTCCGCGCCGCCTGGCGCTATTGGCTGTGCTCGCCACGGCCGCCTTTCCCTCCGCTGCCGACGCTCGCGGCTATGACGGCGTCTGGAACGTCACCTTCGCCACCACCCGCGGCAATTGCAGCTCCGGCTACAGCGTCCCCTTCACCGTCACCGGCAGCCGGGTGTCGTCCGCCGGCGGTGGCCGGGTCTCCGGCACGGTCAAGCGCAGCGGTACCGTGGCGGTCCAGGTCTCGGTCGGCGCGTCCCATGCGAACGGGGGCGGCCGGCTCGCTGGCGTGAACGGCGCCGGTTCGTGGAGGGGTATCATCTCCGGCGATCAGTGCAGCGGCACTTGGCAGGCGACGAGGACGTAACTATCACCAACAGGACGGGTGCCCAAGAAAACAAAACGGCCCGCCGGACATCCGGACGGGCCGTTGAATTCGCTCGTTCAAAGTATCGGCGTCAGCGCGGCGCCAGCACCATGACGACCTGACGGCCCTCGAACCGCGCGTCCTGCTCGACCTTGGCGAGCTCGGCGACGTCGGTCTTGATCTTGTCGAGCAGCTTGGTGCCGATCTCCTGGTGCGCCATTTCGCGGCCGCGATAGCGCAGGGTGATCTTGACCTTGTCGCCCTCTTCGAAGAACCGCTGCATGGCGCGCATCTTCACTTCGTAATCGTGGTCGTCGATCATCGGGCGGAGCTTGATCTCCTTGATCTCGACGATCTTCTGCCGCTTGCGGGCTTCGGCGGCTTTCTTCTGCGCGGAATACTTATACTTCCCGTAGTCCATGATCTTGCAGACGGGAGGGCTGACGTTCGGCGAGATCTCGACCAGATCCATGCCGGCTTCCTGGGCCAGGCGGATAGCCGCGACGGTCTCGATGGTGCCCTTGTTGTCACCGGTCTGATCGATCAACTGGATCTGCGCATTGCGAATGTCGTCATTGATGCGCGGCCCGTCTTTGGCGGCAGTGGGCGGGGCTTTATTGGGACGGCGAATGGGTGGTTCTCCAAAGTTATGAAAAGAGGCGGCTATTTTGCAGGAAGATACGGTTGCCGGCAAGCAATCGCTCGTGCGGCGGTCGAAAAAGCCTCAAATGCGAGGCATTTTGGCCACGGCGGGGCACGCAGACCGACATAGACACCTTGCTTCTGTTCCGCAAGCGTCCCAAAGGGCAAATGCCGACGTTCGGCTGCGCTGCGGAGCACGTCCGGACAGCTTAAACCGCACAGCCAGAGTAAACGTTCCATGAACCAGCCAATTCCCGATGCCGTGCTCGACTTCATCGATGTGGGCGAGGGCCCGTCCGCGCGCCGGATCGCGGTGCGCCGCCGCGCGGCCCAAAAATCTGATCAAGAATCTGGTCAAGAATCTGCTCATGGACCTGGGCTGGTCTGGCTCGGCGGGTTCAAGTCCGACATGCAGGGCAGCAAGGCCGTCGCGCTGGACGAATGGGCCAGGGATCACGGCCGCGCCGTGGTCAGGTTCGATTATTCCGGCCACGGCGAATCCGGCGGCGATTTCGTCGACGGAACCATCGGGCGCTGGCTCGAGGAAAGCGTCGCGGTGTTCGAGCGGTTCTGCGACGGCCCGCAAATCCTGATCGGCTCGTCCATGGGCGGCTGGATGGCGCTGCTGCTCGCGCGCGAGATCAAAAAGCGGCAAGAGAAACAGCAAGCCAAAGCATCGCTGGCGGGCCTGGTGCTGATCGCGCCAGCGCCCGATTTCACCGAGGAGCTGATGTGGAAGAATTTTCCGGCCGCGGTAAAGAAAGAGATCGAGACCAAAGGCGTTTGGCTGAGACCGTCGGATTATGGCGACGGCTCGCCCTATCTGATCACGCGGAATCTGATCGAGGAGGGGCGCAACCATCTCGTGCTCGGCAGCGGCATCGATCTCGGCTGTCCCGTCCGCATCCTGCAAGGTGCGCAGGATCCTGACGTGCCCTGGCAGCACGCGTTCGCATTGACCCATCGCCTGCCGGCCGACGACGTCGTGCTGACCATGATCCAGGACGGCGATCACCGCCTCTCGCGCCCGCAGGACATCGCCCGCATTCTTGCCGCCGTGGCCGAGATCGGGTGAAGTGCTGTCTTCCTTCCCCCCTTGTGGGGGAAGGTGGCGCGCAGCGCCGGATGAGGGGTTCTTTCCGCGGAGACAGACCCCTCACCCAAGTGAATGCGTGTCAAAGAGCGGAGCTGCCCTCTCCCGCAAGGGGCGAGGGCACAATAAAAAGCACTGGAGGAAATATGACCGCCGCCATGCTGCGTGCCTTCTGCGACGCCGTCGAACAACGCAACGGAAAAGCCTTCGCGGATCTCTTCACCGAGGACGGCGTCTATCACGACGTGTTCTATGGCGCCTTCGCCGGCCGCGAGAAGATCGCCGCGATGATCGACGATTGGTTCTATCGCACGGCGACCGACTTCCGCTGGGACATGCACGACCCGGTGTCGAACGGCATCACGCTCTATGCGCGCTACACGTTCAGCTATCGCTCGACCTTGCCGGAGGCGAATGGCGCGCGGGCGATGTTCGAGGGCGTTGCGATCATGACGCTTCGCGACGGCAGGATCGTCAGCTATCACGAGGTCGCGAACACCGCGCCGGCGTTTGTCGATTTGAAGTTTGCGCCGGAGCGCATAGCCAAGATCATCGCCAGGCAGGGCGCCGAGCTCAAGGCGCGGCCGGAAATGAAACGACACTTGGGTTAGCCGTCGTTCGGCGTCCTTACCGCTTCGACGGATTTACCATCGGCTTGCGCTGCGCCAGCGCCGCGACCGTGGCGGTGCCGATCGGGCCCTGCTCGTCATAGAGCCAGCATTCGCCGATCGCGACACCGTCGGTGGCATGGTGGTTCACCACCTCGAAGCCGATCCAGTTCGTCACCGGCAGGCGGTGCAGATAGATCGTGACGTCGCTGTTGATGTAGCCGAGCCCCTTGTCGCCGGCGTTCGCGAACGGACTGGCGAAGTCGGCGCCGGTGGCGACATGGACGAACGGCGTCATCGGCACGCCCGCGACCAGCTCGCGCAGCTCGCTCATCCAGAGTTTTCGTGGCCCGAGCGAGCCCATGTGGCCGACGATCGGTCGCGTGGTCCATTTGCCGTTCATGCCGAGCCTGGGATCGGTGGGCTTGGGAATGTCGGCCGGCTTCGGCACGTCCCAGTTCGGCGGCGACCAGACATTGCCGTCTGGATTTTGCGTTCGCCGCAACAGCTGGCACGAGGCGCGCGCCATGCCGACGCCGCCGGACAAGAACTCTGCTTCCACGACGCGGATGCGCATCCCGTCGCGCACCAGCCGTGTCGTCACCTCGATCGGCTTGTCGATGGTCGGCAGCCGAAACATATCGACGGTCAACCGCGCCGGCACGAATTCAGGACCGGAATGGCGTTCCTCGATGGCGAAGCCGAGCAGGCCGACGATGACGCGTCCGTGCAGTGATTTCGGATCCCACGGGCCGTTGGCGACTTCCGTCGGGTGGAATGTGTCGCCGTCGCGGGTGAAGAAAGGCATGTTTGTCATGACGGCGAGCTTGAAGGAACGTGTGGGGAAATCAAGGTCCCCAACCCTCATGGTGAGGAGCGCGGCACGCGCGTCTCGAACCATGAAGGCCCCGCTGAAGCAGTTCGGCCTGCATCCTTCGAGACGCCGCTGCGCGGCGCCTCAGGATGAGGGGAAGGAGCGGAGTGCTAGGAGGCGGCGCGCCATTCCTCACGCACGCTTTCGTCGCTCTCGCCAGCAATCGCCTCGGTCCTCAACGCCGCGAACTCTTCATCAGGCATCAACTGCGCCAGCGCCCACACCGCAGCCCCGCGCACCAGCGCGCTGTCATCCTCCAGCAATCGCCGCGCCTCGTCCGCCAGTGCCGCATCGCCGGAGTTGCCGATCGCGATCAGCACGTTGCGCAAAAAGCGGTCGCGGCCGATGCGTTTCACCGGGGACTTCGTGAACAGCGCACGAAACGCAGCGTCGTCGAGCCGCGCGAGCTCGGCGAGACCTGGCGCGCGCAAAGCGTCACGTGCGGCGAGCTTGGCCTCACGGCCCTCCTGCGCGAACTTGTTCCAGGGACAGGCGGCGAGGCAATCGTCGCAGCCATAGATGCGGTTGCCGATGCCCTTACGAAATTCGCGCGGGATAGGTCCCTTGTTCTCGATGGTGAGATACGAAATGCAGCGCCGCGCATCGAGCCTGTAGGGCGCGGGAAAGGCCGCGGTCGGGCAAATGTCGAGACACGCCCGGCACGAGCCGCAATGATCGATCTCGGAATCGTCGCGCGGCAGCTCCAGCGTGGTGTAGATCGCGCCGAGAAACAGCCATGAGCCGAATTCGCGCGAGACCAGATTGGTGTGCTTGCCCTGCCAGCCCAGATGCGCGGCTTGCGCCAGCGGTTTCTCCATCACGGCCGCGGTGTCGACGAACACTTTCACTTCGCAAGGCTTCACCTCACAAGTTGCGGTCGCGACCAGCCATCGCGCCAGCATCTTCAGGCGCTTCTTGATGAGGTCGTGATAGTCGTCGCCTTGCGCATAGACCGAGATCGCCGCGCGCGTGCGCTGTTGCAGGATCGCGAGCGGATCCTGGTCGGGGCCGTAATTGACGCCGAGCATGATGACGCTACGCACGTCCTGCCACAGCCCGCGTGGATCGACCCGGCGCTCCGGCTGCGCGGCGAGCCAGTCCATGTCGCCATGGCCGCCGGATGCGATGAATTCGAGAAAATGTTGTCCGGCGCTTTCGATCGTGCCGGGCTCCGTGATGCCGATGCAGTCGAAGCCGAGCGCGCGTGCCTCGTTTGCGAGCGCCGTCTTCAGTTCGGTCGGATCGGAGTTCAGAAGTCGAGGTCCACGTAGGTCCGTGACGCCGGCACGCCGGCCAGCCATTCGCTCAGGAGCGGACGGAACGACGGGCGGGATTTCACCCGCGCGTACCAGGCCTTTGCCGCGTCGTCCTCGCTCCATGGCACGTCGCCCAGATAGTCGATCGCCGAGAGGTGCGCCGCGGCGGCGAGATCCGCGTAGCTGAGCCGGTCGCCGGCGAGGAAATTACGCGTCTGCGCCAGCCAGCCGATATAGGCCAGATGATAGCGCACATTTGCCTTGGCGGCGCGCATCACGTCGGCCGAGGGCGGGCCGCCGCCGTTGTCTTCGCTCATGAAGCGCTTGTAGATGCGCTCGGTGACGAGCGGGTGGGAGACTTCCTCGAAGAACTTTTCGTTGAACCAGGCCATCAGCCGGCGGACCTCGACGCGCTCGCCGATCGTGTCCGGCATCAGGCGCTTCAGTCCCATCTCGGAGCCATAGGCCTCGTCGACATATTCGGCGACGATCGCCGCGCCCGGGATCGGCGGCTGCTCGTCGTCCACCAGGACGGGCGTCGTGCCCGCCGCATTGAGCAGCAGAAACGCTTCGCGCCGCTCCCAGCTGCGCTCTTCGATCAGCTTCAGCTCAAGCCCGTATTCTCCCGCGATCAGGCGGATGAACCGCGAGTGCGGGCAGAACGGATGATGAAACAGCGTAAACATGAAGCCTTTGACTATGTGATGGTGCTTAAGAATCCATCAATGTTTTGTGCGGCGCCACACTAGTCATTCAAAACCGCGAAGCAAGGGCGCGACGCCGCATTTTGCGATTGCAGCAAGGGAGCGGATGGGCGAGAAGAGCCCCGCTTTTCCAGCCGAAATGGACCGTAAATATGTCAGATGCAATCCGGGCGGTGATCCTCGGCATCATCGAGGGTGTGACCGAGTTCCTTCCCGTGTCCTCGACCGGCCATTTGCTGCTTGCGGAGCGCTTTTTCCATCTTGGCGAGGGCGCGTTCTGGGATTCGTTTACGGTCCTGATCCAGCTCGGCGCGATCCTCGCGATCGTCGTGTTGTACTTCAAGAAGTTGTGGGACGTCGCGATCGGCATGTTCACGGGCGACGCCTCCGCACGCCGCTTCGTGATCGGCGTGCTGGTGGCGTTCCTGCCTGCTGTCGTCGTCGGTCTCGTCGCCGGCAAATACATCAAGAGCATGCTGTTCAATCCGTGGGTGGTGTGCTTCTCGCTGATCGTCGGCGGCGCCATCCTGCTCTGGGTCGACAAGCTCGATCTCAAGGCGCGCGAGCACGACGCCACCCGGTTTCCGCTGCTGATGTATCTTTACATCGGTATCGCGCAGTGTCTGGCAATGATCCCGGGCGTGTCGCGCTCCGGCGCAACCATTGTCTCCGCCATGCTGCTAGGGGCCGACAAGCGCGCGGCGGCGGAGTTCTCGTTCTTCCTCGCCATCCCCACCATGATCGGCGCGTTCGCCTACGATTTCTACAAGAACCGCTCCGAGATGACGATGGACCACATGGGCATCGTCGCGATCGGCTTCGTGGTGTCGTTCGTCACCGCGATCATCGTGGTGAAGACGTTCCTGGAATACGTCACCCGCCACGGCTTCGTGGTGTTCGCTTGGTGGCGCGTGATCGTCGGCACGCTCGGCCTGATCGCGCTGGCGCTGGGGCGGTAAACTTCTGAAGAGGTCGACGCGCTAAGAAGCGGAAATTCGCACTAAGGCCGCGGCTGCGGTCACTCCCTCGCCCCGTTCTTGCGGGGAGAGGGTTGGGGTGAGGGGCCTCTCTCCACGTGTGAGATCGCGGTGGGACCCGTACCCCCTCACCCGGATCGCAAGGGCGATCCGACCTCTCCCCGCAAGCGGGGAGAGGTAAAAAAACCTACGCGCTCTTGCGCTGGAATTGCCCGGCGGCGCGGAAGCGCCAGAGATATTGCGGGGCGATCGCTTCAAGCGAGTCGGGCGTGATGCCGAGGCCTTCCAGCGTTAGCCCAGCGGCCTTCGCCGCATCCGACACGACATTGTCGCGCGCGAGCAGCGTGACCTGGTCCGGCGTCAGCTTCAGCGCGCCCGGCGCGAATTGCAGGAAGTTGGCTTTGAAGCGGGCGAGACCAAACGGCAGCGGCAGCAGCATCGGCTTGCGATCGGCGATCTCGAGAATGGCCTCGATGATCTCGCGCATGGTCAGCACTTCCGGGCCGCCGAGCTCGTACGTTGCGCCCGCCTTGGCCTTGCCGTCGACGGCATCCGCGACCGCGGTGGCGACGTCGCCGACATAGACCGGCTGCATCCTGGTGTCGGCGCCGATCAGCGGCAGCACCGGCGACATCCGCGCCAGCGCAGCGAAGCGATTGGTGAACTGGTCCTCGGGGCCGAACATCACGGAGGGGCGGAAGATCGTCGCCGACGGCACCGCGGCCATGACTGCGGCTTCGCCGGCCGCCTTGGCCCTGGCATAACGCGAGGGCGATTCCGCGTCGGCGCCGATCGCCGAGACATGGATCAGCTGTGCCCCCGCGGCCGCGGCCGCCTTGGCGATGGTTTCGGCGCCCTTGGCCTGGACGGCATCGAAGCTCTGCGCGCCGCCCTCGGCGAGGATGCCGACCAGATTGATCACCACATGCGAATCACGCAGCGCCGCCTCGATCGAGGCCGGATAGCGCACGTTGGCCTGCACGGTGTGGACCTGCCCGACCTTGCCCGAGGGCTGGAGGTATCCGGCCAGCTCCGGCCGCCGCACCGCGACCCGGATCCGGTAGTCGCGCCGGCACAGCGCGCGGACCACATTCCGGCCCAAAAACCCCGATCCGCCGAAAACCGTGACGAGCGTGTCCAGATTCGATGCCATGGGATCCATTCCTGGGGTCCATATCCTGCGGGAAGAGTGCGTCTCGTCAGGCTTGTATCGGGCCGGTTTGCGATGCGCAATCCGCATCCCGAAGCGGGGTTCAAGCATGAATTGACAACCGCGTCACCGAACCGTAGTAACCGCCTCCGTGCCTAACCGGCATGCCCAGGTGGTGGAATTGGTAGACGCGCTGGCTTCAGGTGCCAGTGGCTTAACGGCCGTGAAGGTTCGAGTCCTTTCCTGGGCACCACCTCCTACTCAAGCGATTGAAATCGCTTTTGCAGGGAATTTGAGCTGCTGACCGGTACACAAAACCGAGGCACGGCGCTCATGGCGTACCGAATGGCCTACATCGCTCGTCGGGGCGGTTCGGATCGCAGGCGATCTGGAGGCGGCTGGCTTCAGTCGCTCAGGCATCTCAGTGCTCGTTGACCGCAGCGCCGAGCTTGATCAGGCTCAGCGAGCGGTTCGCGGTTTCGCGCAGGCGGCAGTAGCTCGCGTCGCCCGGGTACATGCCGGGCTCGACCTTGTCGAAGACCGCGCAGAAGCGATCACGCGACGCTGCGAAAGTTTTCTGCGAGTCATTGACCGCCTGGATCACGTCGGCGAACCCGCCGGCCTGAACCTTCTTTAGCGCCTCACTGGTTTTCTGCGTCCAAATGGCGAGTTCGCGCGCCGCGCAGGCTTTCCATTTGGCGACGTCGTCATTCGCGCCCTTTGCCGCCTTGATGCAGGGGTCGGCGACGAGCCCGACGCACGCGCCGCCGAAACCGCCGGTTTTCTCCGCGGTCTTCAGGCAGCCATCGATCACTGCAAGGTCGGCTGGCGCGGTGCCTTGGGCGAAAGCCATCGATGCGAGCGGGAGGCTTGCGGCGAGCATCGCGGCGGCAAGTTTGAGCTTCATTGGAGATCTCCGTTCGGCGCATCGAAAATAGGGAACACAATACCACTGCGAGCGCACGAAGCTCAGCGAGACGGTAGACCGGCGGCTGTGGCGAAAGGGCCGGACGGCGAGTGCGAAGGGAAAACGAGGGGGTATGCGGCTTCGGCTAGGCCCTCTCCAATCAATGCCTTTGAATGCGCCTTGACCTGACTCACGAGATTTTCGACCAATAGGTGATACATGCAACTTTGGTCATCGAAGGCCCAGCGTTGGTTCACCTGAATGTGGAACAGGAGCTACGCTGACGAATAATGACGGCGGGACCGGTCAAGGCACGCACGGCCTCTGCCTCAGCGGTGACGGTGAGGATCACTTGCCGTCCGTCTGGACCGCCAATCCGGCTTCGAGCGGATCGAACACGTCAGAGCCCGGCCTGGTCCGGCCTGCGTCGGCGAGTCCGCGTGCAAGGTGGAGCGGCGAGGCTGGCGCGAGCAATACACCGGCGCTTACGAGACCGTTTACGTCAGGCCGCAATCCGGTTTGGCTAGCGAACCAAAACACAATGACGAACGATAATGACGAGTAGCGCCGCGGCTCTGTATGGCCAGCCGCGCCGGATGCTTGCGCCGGCGGCTGCCAGCGGATACATCGCGGCCGGCCCTCGCCAGCGTCTGTCCCGGGGATTAGCCTGCTAGGCGCATCGATTCGACTGAGGTTTGAAACGCCATGACCGTACGCCTGCACCGCGGCGACCTGCCCGATCTGTCCCGCTACACCGGCGCGGTGGCGATCGACACCGAGACCATGGGCTTGAACCCGCATCGCGACCGGCTCTGCGTGGTGCAGCTCTCGCCCGGCGACGGCAGCGCAGACGTGGTGCAGATCCCGAAGGGGCATACCGACGCGCCGAACCTGAAGGCCCTTTTGGCCAATCCCGCCAACACGAAAATCTTCCACTTTGCGCGGTTCGACGTCGCGGTGCTGTACCAGACGTTTGGTGTCATGACCGGGCCGATCTACTGCACCAAGATCGCTTCCCGCCTGATCCGCACCTATACCGACCGCCATGGCCTCAAGGACCTCGTGCGCGAGGTGCTCAATGTCGACCTCTCCAAGCAGCAGCAATCGAGCGATTGGGGTTCCGACAGCCTGACCGAGCCGCAGCTCGCCTACGCCGCCTCCGACGTGCTGCATCTGCACGGCTTGCGCGAGCGGCTCGATGCCATGCTGGTGCGGGAAGGCCGCACGGCGCTGGCCAAAGCCTGTTTCGATTTCCTGCCGACTCGCGCTTTGCTCGATCTCCAGGGCTGGGCCGAAGAGGACATTTTCGCCCATTCCTAGCGTTTCGGGTGGCGGCCAGGTGGGGCGGTCGCCCCGTTTCAGACACTTTCGTAACGGCCTGTCGCTGGCTGCATATTCTGGCGTTGCCGGCTACAATGGGGCGCCCGCCAGCCGGACAAGGCGAGCGACACCTCAGGAGCCCAGGTGAATTCGGCCCATAATGTCACCTACGACGCCGCGCTTGCGGCGAAGTTCGCCAGCGCGGCGCGCCACAGCCGCCTGGTGCGGATTCTGCGCATCGCGGTGCCGGCGACAGTAGCTGCGGCAATGGGTCTGCTCGTCCTCATCTCGACCATTTTCAACCCGTTCCAGATCCCCGTGAAGCTCGACTCCGGAAATCTCGTGGTGACAGGCACCAAGATCACGATGGAATCACCGCACATGTCCGGTTTCACGCCGGATCAGCGGCCCTATGAGCTCTGGGCCAAGACCGCGACCCAGGACATCACCGATCCCGATCATGTCGATCTCCACGATCTGCGCGCGAAGGTGCTGATGGAAGATCAATCGACGCTGTTCCTCGATGCCCGCACTGGGCGGTTCGACAACAAGCAGCAGCAGCTCGACCTGCACAAGGACATCTTCCTGCGCACCTCGAGCGGCTACGAGGCGCGACTGAACTCGGCCTTCGTCGACATGGGCAAGGGCACGGTCTCCTCGGACGAGCATGTCGACGTCAAGCTGACCAACGGAACGCTGACCGCCGATCGGCTGCGGATCACGGAGGGCGGAGACGTCATCCGCTTCGAAGGCAATGTGGTGATGCACCTCGACAAGCTGGACGACCCTGCCGCCGCTCAGCCTGCGCCGGCCGAGCCCGCGTCGCCAGCGAAGACACGTACGCCCCAGAACAAGTCCGCCAATTCAAAGTGATTTTCATGATCAGGTTTTTTCCGCGCAACAATGACAAGCGGCGCGTCATCCCTGGTGCGGCCGCGCTCGCCGTCGGCATCGCACTGATCGCGACGGGTGCGGCCATCGCGCAGAGCACGATGCAAGGCGTCCCCAACGCGATGCAGGGCTTCTCGCAGAACCGCGATCAGCCGATCCAGATCGAAGCCGCTTCGCTCGAGATGCGCGACAAGAAAAAGGAAGCGACCTTCTCCGGCAATGTGAAGGTCATCCAGGGCGACACCACCATGACCTCGAAGACGCTGGTGGTGTTTTACGATTCGGGCGGCGACAAGCCGGCCACGCCACAGCCTGCGGCGAAGGCGGCAAAGGGTGCGCCGATGCAGTCGGCGACGCCGGGGCCGGGGGGGAACTCCTCGATCAAGCGGCTGGAGGCCCGCGGCAATGTCGTCGTCACCCAGAAGGACCAGGTGGTGACGGGCGAGACCGCCGTGTTCGACACCAGGACCAACCTCATCACCATGCTCGGCGGCGTCGTCTTGACGCAATGCAAGAACGTGCTGCGCGGCGACCGGCTGGCGGTCGACATGACCACGGGCGTGTCGCGGGTGGAATCCGACAGCGGCCGGGTGCAGGCGCTGCTGCCCCAGGGCGGCGGCAATGATTGCGGATCCGGCGGCGCGGGCAAGCCCGGCGCGGGACCTCTGCAATTGCCTGGCGCAACCAAGCCCAAATAAATCAACGTAAGCCCAAGTCCGCCAAAGTAAATTTGAAGAGCGATTCCAGGTGCTTGGGTTGATCACGCCCGATCCGAGGTTGAAGCTTGCCCGCCGAGACTGTATCTAGCGCGAAGGGCTTTCGAGCGGGGTTCGCCGCTTTTCGGGCGTGTTTCACTGGGCATGAGACATCCCTTCATTCATGCTGCGTCGGCGAATCCTGAGGCCGGCGCGGCAGATCGCGCGAAGACCGCGCAGGATCGTCGCGAAAGGCTAGAAGGCGGGGATGGTCGATCTCTTCAGCATGTTCCGTCGGCGCCCCGCCAAACGCGGCCGGCCAGGATTTGCGCGCCAGGACATCACCGCGCTCGGTGACAGCGTCGGTGGTCTCGTGGCCAGCCCGGTCAGGGACGCGCCGCCGATCGCCCGTAACCAGCCGATGCATGCGCCCGATCAGTTCCAAGGGGACTATCAAGGCGACTATCAGGCCGAGCAGCCTCGGGCCCAGGCGGTTCATCCCGTCAGGGCTGCCGGCAGGCCCAACGGCGCCAGCGGGCCTCAGCTCTTGAAGCGCCCGGGCTTCCTGGCTGTGCATAGCGTGGAAAAGAGCTTTGGCAGCCGCCAGGTCGTGCGCGGCGTCAGCATCTATGTGCGCCGCGGCGAAGCGGTCGGCCTACTCGGCCCCAACGGCGCCGGCAAGACCACCGTGTTCTACATGATCACCGGCCTGATCAAGGCCGATCGCGGCGCGATCGAGCTCGACGGCCACGACGTCACCAAGCTGCCGATGTATCAGCGCGCGCGGCTCGGGATCGGCTATTTGCCGCAGGAAGCCTCGATCTTCCGCGGCCTCACCGTCGAGCAGAACATTCGCGCCGTGCTCGAAGTGGTCGAGCCCTCGCGCAAGAAGCGCGAGCAGCAGCTCGACTCGCTGCTCGACGAATTCAACATCACGCGCCTGCGGAAATCGCCGTCGATCGCGCTGTCCGGCGGTGAGCGGCGGCGCGTCGAGATTGCGCGTGCGCTGGCGACGCGTCCGAACTACATGCTGCTCGACGAGCCCTTTGCCGGCATCGATCCGATCGCGGTCGGCGACATCCAGGACCTCGTCCGCCACCTCACCAACCGCGGCATCGGCGTGCTGATCACCGACCACAATGTGCGCGAGACGCTCGGCCTTACCGATCGCGCCTACATCGTCTATGCCGGTGAAATCCTGACCGAGGGCAGCCCGGATGAGATCGTCGCCGATCCGGACGTGCGCCGCCTTTACCTTGGCGAGGAATTCCGCCTCTAGCCCGTTTTTCGATTTCGTCAAGACGTGTACATCGGGCTTGGACTAGGATAAGCAAAAATCGGACCAACTTTTGGGATCGGTTCTTGCTTCATGGCGCTTTCGCAGAGATTAGAGTTCCGGCAATCGCAGTCGCTGGTCATGACGCCGCAGTTGATGCAGGCGATCAAGCTGCTGCAATTGTCCAATCTCGATCTCACGACGTTCGTCGAAGAGGAACTCGAGCGTAACCCCCTGCTGGAACGGGCCAATGACGAGCCGCCCGCGGGCGAGGGCCCGGCCGAAACGGGCCAGTTCAACGACAGCGACGGCGGCCACAACGACGAGCCGGGCGGCGGCCCGGGCGAAGCCTTCGAGCCCGGCCAGGAAGAGTGGATGAGCAAGGATCTCGGCACCCGCGCCGAGATCGAGCAGACGATGGACACCGGCCTGGACAACGTCTTCTCCGAGGAACCGGCCGAAGCGGCCGCGCGCAACGCCCAGGATGCGGCGCCGACCACCTATACCGAATGGGGCGGCGGCGCCTCCGGTGACGAGGACTACAATCTCGAAGCCTTTGTTGCCGCGGAAACCACGCTCGGCGACCATCTCGCCGAGCAGCTCTCGGTTGCCTTCACCGGGGCCGCGCAGCGCATGATCGGCCAGTATTTGATCGACCTCGTCGACGAGGCTGGCTATTTGCCACCGGATCTCGGCCAGGCCGCCGAACGGCTGGGCGCATCGCAACAGGACGTCGAGAACGTTCTTGCCGTGCTGCAGAAATTCGATCCGCCCGGCGTCTGCGCGCGCAATCTGAGCGAATGCCTGGCGATCCAGCTCCGCGAGCTCGACCGCTACGATCCCGCGATGCAGGCCCTGGTCGAGCATCTCGATCTCCTCGCCAAGCGCGACGTCGCGGCCTTGCGC
The DNA here is from genome assembly GCF_055807555.1 of Bradyrhizobium sp. Ken64. Classification (NCBI taxonomy): domain Bacteria; kingdom Pseudomonadati; phylum Pseudomonadota; class Alphaproteobacteria; order Hyphomicrobiales; family Nitrobacteraceae; genus Bradyrhizobium; species Bradyrhizobium sp. Ken64. The sequence goes on from NZ_JBVVPA010000007.1 coordinate 247,023, forward strand.
AAGGTCTGCGGCGTCGACGACGAGGACATCGCCGACATGATCGGCGAGATCCGCCGGCTCAATCCCAAGCCCGGCATGAAGTTCGGCTCGGCCCGGCTCCAGACCATGGTGCCCGATGTCTATGTCCGCCCCGGTCCCGATGGCGGCTGGCATGTCGAGCTCAACAGCGACACCTTGCCGCGCGTGCTGGTCAACCAGACCTACTATTCGCAGCTCTCGAAGAAGATCGGCAAGGACGGCGACAAATCCTATTTCACCGACGCGCTTCAGAACGCGACCTGGCTGGTGCGCGCGCTCGACCAGCGCGCCCGCACCATCCTGAAAGTCGCAACCGAGATCGTGCGCCAGCAGGACGGCTTCTTCACCCATGGCGTGGCGCATCTGCGACCGCTGAATCTGAAGGCCGTCGCCGACGCCATCCAGATGCATGAATCCACGGTGTCGCGCGTCACCGCCAACAAATACATGGCGACCAATCGCGGCACCTTCGAACTGAAATATTTCTTCACGGCCTCGATCGCTTCGGCCGATGGCGGCGAGGCGCATTCGGCCGAGGCCGTGCGCCACCACATCAAGCAGCTGATCGATGCGGAGGCGCCGTCCGCGATCCTGTCCGACGACACGATCGTGGAACGCTTGCGCGGCTCGGGCATTGATATCGCCCGCCGCACGGTCGCGAAGTACCGCGAAGCCATGCGCATTCCTTCCTCGGTGCAACGCCGTCGCGACAAGCAGAGCGCTCTTGGTAACGTCCTCTCCACCGCCATGGCCGATCGCTCCCGCAATCCCGAACCGGCCTGATTGCGCCGGCGCCAAATCGCGCTACTCTCGATCTGCTATCGGGCCCGATCCTGGCCAGGCACGAACCAAGCGAGGTTCACATGACTCTCCGCATCTCGGGAAAGAGCGTCAACGTCGGCGAGGCCCTGCGCGGGCGCGTCACCGACCGGACTGAAGAGGTCCTGCGCAAATATTTCGACGGCAATTATTCCGGCCACATCACGCTGAGCAAGGACGGCTTCGGCTTCCGCACCGACTGTGCGCTGCATCTTGATTCGGGAATTACGCTCGAGGCCGATTCGAACGCACCGGACGCTTATGCCAGTGCCGACCAGGCGCTGCTGATGATCGAGAAGCGGCTCAAGCGCTACAAGAGCCGGCTCAAGGACCGCTCCGCCCGCAAGGCCCATGTCGCCTCAGCGGCGCTGGCCGCCATGGATGCCACCAGCTACGTGCTGGAGGCACCGGGCGAGGGTGAGGACGAGGACGAGATCACCGGCTACAGCCCCGTCATCATCGCCGAGGCCACCACCTCGCTGAAGCCGCTGTCCGTCAGCGAAGCGGTCATGGAACTCGACCTCAGCGGAGCGCCTTGCCTGGTGTTTCAGCACGGCTCCTCCGGCCGGGTGAACATCATATACCGCCGGGCGGACGGCAATGTCGGGTGGATCGACCCCCCGGGGGTCAAGGCCGACGCCACCAAGGCGGATGGCAAGGCCTGAGCCGCGGCCGACCCTCTGGGGCCCTCCCGCCGGGTCCTTTCCGCCTTAACAATGACCGGGGCAAAGCTGCACGCGGGAGTTGGCACCGGGATTGCGTTGGAGTAGAAGCCCCCCACATCAGGGGCGAGCTAAGTCCGCCTCCTGCTTCAACTTCTCGACGTCGGCCCGCCCAGGTTCTTTGTCCAGGCTGGCCAATTCGGAACCTGACGTTTTCATTCACCTCGGAAGACTTCCATGCCGATTACCGATCTGGTCGCGCCCGAGGCGATTCTCCCGGCATTGAAGGTCAACAGCAAGAAGCAGGCGCTTCAGGAACTCGCGGCCAAGGCCGCCGAGCTGACCGGGCAGAACGAGCGTTCCGTGTTCGAGGTGCTCCTGCAGCGCGAGAAGCTCGGCACCACCGCGGTCGGCTACGGCGTCGCCATTCCCCACGGCAAGCTGCCCAAGCTGGAAAAGATCTTCGGCCTGTTCGCGCGCCTCGATCGTCCGATCGATTTCGAATCGATGGACGGCCAGCCGGTCGATCTCGTCTTCCTGCTGCTCGCCCCCGAAGGCGCCGGCGCCGATCACCTCAAGGCGCTCGCCCGCATCGCCCGCCTGCTCCGCGACCAGGACATCGCCAAGAAGCTCCGCGCCTCGCGCGATGCGCAGGCGATCTATTCGGTGCTCGCACTGCCGCCGGCGACCGCGGCGTAACTCCCTCCTTCTTGCAGGATAAGGCCCGATCGATTCTGGCACCTGGATTGCGCGGCACGCAGCAATCTCGTCATGCTCATCTTGATCTCAAAGGTAGAAGACGCGAATATCTTCCCGTTTGAGACGTGGGGCATATGGGGCGGCCCTAACAAGGGCCGTTCGCAGTTGTGGACTGAATGCACGTGACTGGGAATGGAAGGGCGCCGCTGCAAATCGGTGCCGCGGCGGAAGAGCGGCCAGCGACCGTGCTTCAGGGTGGTCAGCTCGGCGCCGCCCTGCACACCGCGGCGGACTCCGATGCATATGAAAGCGCGATCTGGAAAGCGCCAAGCGCGGGCGTGGAACGGCTGGCCAGAAACGTGATCCGCAGCTCGATCACCGTCAACGTGATCGCATCAATGGGTGTTCTTCATCCCGCACTACTACCTTCAGAGTGGAGCTATGTGCAGCAGGCGGTCGCGCTGCTGATGTGGATCGTCTCGATCTATGCCAGTATCTTCGTACGGCCGTGCGTCCGGATCCAGCCCAATCCAGATCTCATCGCGTTGGTCACATTTTATGCTCTCGCGGCCATTTCCGTTCTCTGGACCACGCTTTCCATCGCAGCGATCATGAAGAGCGCTGCACTTGTGGTGACGACTTTCGGTGCGTATTGCCTCATCACGCGTATCGACATCGACGAGATCGTCGGATCCACGGCGCTCGGGTTGTTCATTCTGGTCGCCGCCTCGGCGTTGTGCGCGGTCTTCGTGCCCGAGATCGGCGTCGACCAGAGCTGGATGCACAACGGCCAGTGGCAAGGAATCTACGAATCGAAGCAGACGCTCGGCTTTATCAGCGCATATCTGATGTTCTTTGCCTGTTATCAGAAGATCACGGGGCAGGGATGGATCGCATTCCTCGTGTCGTTTATTCTGGCATCGACCTGCGTCATCGCCTCGGAGTCGCGTGGTGCCGGCGCTGTCGCATTTGCGGCGGGCGGCCTGCTCGTGACTTCCATGTGGTCGATCCGCTGCATGAAAACCTATGCGGTGTTGCCACTCATCATGTGCATCCTGGCCGCTCTGCTGATGCTGTATTTTTACGTGACGGGGTACGATTCCATCCATCTCGGCGAGGCGACCGTCGATTTGACCGAGCGGACCTTCATTTGGCAGTACGCCATCAGCCATTTCAACGATGCGCCGTTGCTGGGCTTCGGCATCAACGGATTCTGGACGCGCCCCGCGATCTACGACTATTTCAACCAGAATCATGGCTGGGTGCTCGACAATTACCATAGCGGTTATATCGCGGTCGCGATTGAAACTGGATTTCTGGGATATTTGCTGTTCGTCACGAGCGTTTATCTGTTCTCGGAAAAGGTGCTCTATTTGATCGCCACCCGGTCGATCGATCGTTATCACTGCGCGCTGATCATCGGCTTCGTCGTCCTGAGCTTTCAATCGAATTTCACGGAGACGATGTTTCTTCGCTCGACAATGTTCACGTCGGTGCTGCTCGTCGCATTCTTCTTCGCAGTGTGCAGGCCGGTGCCGCAGCAGGGCCTGCAGCAATGACGGGGCAAACAGGATGAATGCCATCCGCGTCCGCTGGACGGTAGCTTTTCGTCTTGTCTTGGCACTGTCCGTGCTTCCGATCTGCTTCCGGACCGAGGCAGCCGGGCAGGCCAACACGCTCCCGCCTCCAAAATTGGGGCGCGGCATCAACATCCTCGGCTACGACGGCGTCTGGGAGGGAGGCCGAAACGCGCCATTTCGTCTGGACAACCTCACTGCGATCAGACGCGCCGGGTTCTCGCACGTTCGGATCAATTTCTTCGGCTTTAAATTCATGAACCCGGAGAAGATAATGGATGAAGTCGTCTTGAGGCGGCTCGATGGCGTCATCGAGCAAGTGCTCGCCCGAAACCTCATCCCGATCCTGGACGAGCACGATACCCATGTTTGTCAGCGCGACATCTCCGAGTGCACAGATAAGCTGAAATCTTTCTGGACCCAAATCGCCGCGCGCTATGCCGGGAAATATCCAGCGCTTGTCTTCGAGGTCCTCAATGAGCCGGGCGGGCAGATGACGTCCACCGGCTGGAACGGCCTTTTGAACGAGTGCCTCGGCATCATCCGCGCCACCAATCCCCGGCGGACGGTCATCGCTTCGGTTCTCAACGTCGACGAGATGCCGGTCGAGGACCTGGTCCTCCCGTCGGATGACCGGAATCTGATCGTCACGTTTCACTATTACGCTCCGATCCGTTTCACCCATCAGGGCGCACCGTGGTCGCCCACATTCTCGCGAATCGGCCCGCTCGACTGGGGTACCCCGGAGGATGAACAGAAGGCCCGCGCCGATTTCGAGAAGATTCGGTCCTGGTCCCAAAGAGAAAAGCGCCCGATCTATCTCGGCGAGTTTGGCGTGTACGAGGCCGCTCCAGCCGAAGCACGGACGAGATATCTGTCATTCGTGGCGCGGAGCGCAGAGCGGCTTGGCTGGGCGTGGGCCTATTGGCAGTTCGATCATGATTTCGCGGCCTTCGACAGCGCGCGTCAAGCCTGGAAGCCGGACATCCTGCGGGCACTGCTTCCGGCCGGGCGTTGAGGTGCATCCGGGACGCGAGCTATCGCCGCACACAGCGTCATTGCGTCGCAAGTGCTCCTCGCAATGAAAGAGGCACGCCTCTCGATCGATTCGACCCCGCGATGAACTCGGCACTGCCGTCGTCTCAATCTATTCTCACCACGCTATCGCGCAGCTGTTGCGCGGCAGTATTGATGCGCGAATGAGTCGATTTGACTCGCCCTCATTGGCGAGCGACTCCCGCGTTTCTAAAATGGTGCCAACGCTCGTCGACGAAGTATTTCGCGCGCCACATTCCAGCGAGGATAGGCGTGTATCGCCCAAACCAAAACGGGCACGCCTTCCTGCGAAGGCATGCCCGCCAAAACTCTATTCGTGCGACGCGCGCGTGCTCAGTGCACGCTCACCGCTTGCAGCTCGTTGCTCCAGGCGTTGGCGATCGCGGCTTCGCGGCTGTCGGTCAGCATGATCGGCGTGCCGTCGGCGGCGTGGAGCGCGAAGAGCTTGAGGCCCGGCGCGATCTTCGGCGCTTCGGGAAACAGGCCCGGCACATCCTCGGAGCGGATCTGCTTCACATAGGCGATATGGCCTTCGCCGAGGGTTGCCAGCGTCTCTGGCGAGACGTTCTTGGCTTCGTATTCGAACGCAACGTGACCTTCACTCATGGTCTCGACTCCTTCACAGAAACTAAGCGGTCGAGTCCGCTACTCGTTCCATTATTCGTGCTCATTGATAGCGATTGTCTTAACGATCCTCTCCGGTTCCGGCCGGGCAAGATCGATCGCCAGCAATCCGTTCTTCAGATCCGCACCCAGCACCAGCATCCCCTCCGCCAGCACGAAAGTGCGCTGGAAGTGGCGCGCGGCGATGCCGCGATGGATATATTGCCGGGTCTTGTCGTCCTGCTGCCGTCCGCGAATGACGAGCTGGTTTTCCTCAATGGTTACATCGAGTTGGTCGCGGGTGAATCCGGCGACCGCCAGCGTGATCCGCAACCGCTCGGGCTGGCCCTCCGACCGGTCGCACCTCTCGATATTGTAGGGAGGGTAACCGTCGGCGCCTTTGACGACCCGATCGAGCACGCGCTCGATCTCGTCGAAGCCCAGAAGGAACGGACTGGAAAGCGTGGGAACACGAGACATAGTTTACAAAGTCCTCTCGAAGCGACTTTGGTGCATCAGGGCCCGTACAGGCACCCCTTGATCAGCAATATGGGCATATCCGCGTGTGTGTTCAAGGACGTAGCGGGGGCTGTGGATTGGCAGCTCACCCAGTCTGCCATGCACAAATGCCGACTTGTCGTCATGGCCGCGAAACGCCTGCGACAAGCCCGGCACGACGAAATTGCGGCGCGATTTTTCTCAACGAAAACAAACCCCCTTCTACTGTGCATGGGGTTGTTTCGCGTTTTTTAATCGACGGCCCCGCGGAACCCGGTCAGGCCTCGATCCGCGTCCGGCCGTCGCCGCTGAACAGATGCAGCTTTTGGCGTACCGCTGCGACACGGATCTTCTCGCCGATCGGCGGCGCCTCTGAGCCGGGGATGCGGACGATGACCTCGCCGGGCGGCAGCTCGCCGGGATTGGCGGCGATGCGCTGCTCGTCCTGGGCCCGCGTGCCGTAGACGAAGGTTTCGGCGCCGACGCGCTCGATCGCTTCCACGGTGAGCGGCAATACGACGCCGTCGGCAGGGGTCTGGTCGGTGATGACGAAGTCTTCCGGGCGGATGCCGAGGATGCCGGCGTCAGCCGCGCCGCTGCCGGCGAGCTGCGACCGGATCTCCTCGGGCCGCGTCGACATCAGGTTCATCGGCGGCGCGCCGATGAAGGAGGCGACGAAGGTCGTCGCCGGCTTCTCGTAGATCGCGAGCGGATTGCCGACCTGCTCGACCTGGCCGCCGTTCATCACCACGAGAATGTCGGCGAGCGTCATCGCCTCGAGCTGGTCGTGGGTGACGTAGATCGACGTGGTGTTGAGCCGGCGCTGCAATTTGCGGATCTCGACCCGCATCGCGATGCGGAGTTTGGCGTCGAGGTTGGACAACGGCTCGTCGAACAAAAACACCTTGGGCTGGCGCACGATGGCGCGGCCCATGGCGACGCGCTGGCGCTGGCCGCCGGAGAGCTGGCGCGGTTTGCGCTCCAGCATCGATGTGAGCTCGAGCACGCGCGCGGCTTCATCGACGCGGGTCTTGACCTCCGCCTCCTTCATGCCGCGGTTGCGCAGGCCGTAGGCCATGTTGTTGAAGACGCTCATATGCGGATAGAGCGCGTAGTTCTGGAACACCATCGCGATGTCGCGGTCGGCGGGCTCGATCTGGTTGACGATGCGGCCGCCGATGTCGATCTCGCCGCCGGTGACGGTTTCGAGGCCTGCGACCATGCGCAGCAATGTCGACTTGCCGCAGCCGGAGGGGCCGACCAGCACGCAGAATTGGCCGTCGCCGACATCGACGTTGACGCCCTTGATGGCCTCGAAGCCGCCGGGATAGGTCTTGCGGACGTTGCGCAGGGTGACGTTAGCCATGGGATTTACTTTTCCGTCTCCACGAGTCCGCGCACGAACAGTTTCTGCATCACGACGACGACGAACACCGGCGGCAGCATCGCGAGCACGGCGGTGGCCATCACGATCGGCCATTCGGTCAGCGCGTCGGTGGTGGTGATCATCTTGCGGATGCCGACCTGGATGGTCTGCATGTCGTCGCGGGTGGTGATCAGCAGCGGCCAGAGATATTGATTCCAGCCGAGGATGAAGAGGATCACGAACAGCGCCGCCATGTTGGTGCGCGACAGCGGCAGCAGCGTATCCCAGAAGAAGCGCAGCGGACCGGCGCCGTCGATGCGCGAGGCCTCCAGCAGCTCGTCCGGCACCGTCATGAAGAACTGGCGGAACAGCAGCGTCGCGGTGGCCGAGGCGATCAGTGGCAGCGACAGGCCCGCATAGCTGTCGAGCATGTGCAGATCTGCGACGATCTTGTAGGTGGGATAGATGCGGACCTCGACCGGCAGCATCAGGGTGATGAAGATGATCCAGAAGATCGGCATCCGGAACGGAAAGCGGAAATAGACGATCGCATAGGCCGAGATGATCGAGATTGCGATCTTGCCGACCGCGATCAGCAGCGCCATCACCAGCGAGTTCAGCATCATGTTGCCGACGGGCTCGCGGGTCGATCCGCTCGTGCCGACGAAAATGGTCTGATAGTAGACCTCGAAGAAATGACCGCCCGGCAGCAGCGACATCTGCCCGTTGGCGATCAGCGCGTTGTCCTGGGTCGAGGCGACGAACGCGATGTAGACCGGGAAGGCGACGACCGCGATCCCGATCCAGAGGATGATGTGGGCGACGTAGCGCCGGAAGCCCTCTTCCTCGACCATCAGTAGGTCACCTTGCGTTCGACGAACCGGAACTGGATTCCGGTGAGCACGATCACCATGACCATCAGGATCACCGACTGCGCCGCCGAGCTGCCGAGATTGCCGCCGAGCAGGCCGTCGGAATAGACCTTGTAGACCAGCGTGACCGTCGACGTTCCGGGACCGCCGCGGGTCATGGTGTCGATGATGCCGAACGTGTCGAAGAAGGCGTAGACGATGTTGACCACCAGCAGGAAGAAGATGGTCGGCGACAGCAGCGGGAAAGTCACGGTCCAGAACCGCCGCATCGGCCGCGCGCCGTCGATCGCGGCGGCCTCGAACACGCTCTTCGGAATCGCCTGCAGGCCGGCGAGGAAGAACAGGAAATTATAGGAGATCTGCTTCCACGCGGCGGCGAGGATGATCAGCGCCGCGGCCTGGTCACCGTCGAGCAGCGGATTCCAGTCGATGCCCATGTTGCGCAGATAGCGCGAGAGCACGCCGAGCGAGGGATGCAGCATGAAGATCCAGAGCACGCCGACCACGGGTGGCGCCACCGCATAGGGCCAGATCAGCAGCGTGCGGTAGAGCATCGAGCCACGCAGCGGCTTGTCCGCCATCACGGCGAGCAGCAGCGCGAAGGATAGCGATGAGACCGCGATGGCGAACGAGAACAAGAAGGTCCGGACGATCGCCTCGAAATAGGCCGCGTCCTTGAACAGCTCGATGTAATTCTCGAACCAGACAAAGGTGGTCGACAGACCGAAGGCGTCCTGGAGCAGGAAGGACTGGATCACCGCCTGCAGGGCCGGCCAATAGAAGAAAATCAGGACGATCGCGAGCTGCGGCGCAACCAGCGCGTACGGTAACAGCCTTGACTGGAAAATGGCTTGCTTTTGCATGATGCCAGCAGGGCGGCAGGCCGGGTCGCGGCCTGCCGCTCATTGCCTCACTTGACGGCGGTCTTTTCGAACTGCCGCAGCATCGTGTTGCCGCGCTCGACGGCGGAATCCAGCGCCTGCTTGGCGGTCTTCTTGCCGGCCAGCGCCTGCTCGATCTCTTCCGACCAGACGTCACGCAACTGAACCATGTTGCCGAGGCGCAGACCGCGCGAATTCTCGGTCGGCTCCTTGTTGGTCAGCTCCAGCAGCGGGGTCTCGAGATAGGGCTGATCCTTGTAGAAGCCCTCGGCCTTGGCCTTCTCATAAGCAGCCTTGGTGATCGGCAGATAGCCCGAGGCCTTGTGGATATAGACCTGACGATCGGTGTCCGAGAGGAAGGTCAGGAATTTCGCGACGCCCTTGTATTCCTCGGCCGATTTGCCGCCCATGACCCAGAGCGAAGCGCCGCCGATGATCGAGTTCTGCGGTGCGCCCTTGACGTCGGGATAATAGGGCATCGGCACGGCGGTGAAGTTGAACTTGGCCTGCGCCTTGACGTTGCCGAAGAACGCCGACGAGGTCAGGTAGATCGGGCATTCGCCGGAGGTGAAGCGACCCTCGCCGGTGTTGGTGCGGCCTGCATAGTCATAGGTCTTGGTCTTCTGCAGCTCGACCAGGGTTTCGAGATGCTTGACCTGAAGCGGTCCGTTGAATTCGAGCACGGTGTCGAATCCGTCGAGGCCGTTGGCCTTGCTGGCGAGCGGAACGTTGTGCCAGGCGGAGAGCTGCTCGAGATTGACCCAGGTGACCCAGGAGCCGGAGAAGCCGCAGGTGTCATGACCGGCAGCCTTCAGCTTCTTGGCGGCCTCGAACGTTTCGGGCCAGGTCTTCGGAATCTCGACGTTCGCCTTCTTGAGCTCGTCGAGGTTGACCCACATCACGGTCGAGGACGAGTTGAAGGGGAATGAGAGCATCTCGCCCTTCGACGTCGAATAGTAGCCGGTGATGGCGGGCAGGTAGATCTTGGGGTCGAACTTCTCGCCGGCGTCGGCCATCAGCTTGTAGACGGGCTTCACGGCGCCGGTCGCGGCCATCATGGTCGCGGTGCCGACTTCGAACACCTGCATGATGTGCGGGGCGTTGCCGGCGCGGAACGCCGCGATGCCGGCGTTCATCGTATCGGGATAGTTGCCCTTGTAGGTCGGGATCACCTTGTAGTCGCTCTGCGACGCGTTGAAGTCGGTGGCGAGCTTGACGATGACGTCGTTGTTGGCGCCGGTCATCGCGTGCCACCACTGGATTTCGGTCGCGGCCAAGACCGGTGAGGCCGATAGGCCAACCGTGAGTGCAACAGCGGCAGCCGCTCCAAAGTGTCTAAGAGCCATCAAGTAAACCTCCCTTGGCCGTTCTCTTGGGCCGTCAAAAATGATCGCTTGCGCTAGCAGCGCCATATGACGTTCACATGACTGTGTAAGCGGCCGAAACGAAAGCGGCAAGCGCGGCAAAAGGGAAGCCGTCAAATAGGCGAATGCCGCGCGCGCAGCGCCCTCCGTTCGCGCTGCACGGAGCGTCCGCGCCGCAGTGCGGCATTGGACGTCATCGCGGAATGGCAGTGGAAGATCGCCGATGCCGCTGCGGGCTCGAAAACCGCTCCCGCTTGCGGGAGAGGTCGCGCCGAAGGCGCGGGTGAGGGCTCTCTCCGCTTGGGGATTGTCCCGTTGCGGAGACACCCTCTCCCCAACCCTCTCCCGCAAGCGGGCGAGGGAGCGCACCTACGGTGAGGCTCGATCTTCGTCTTATCTCAGCGCTTGCGCTGGGGTCCGCAGACCGTGCCCTGCTCCACCATCGCGTCAATCTCGGACCTGGTGTAGCCGAATTCGCCGAGCACCTCGGCCGCGTGCTCGCTGAATTTCGGCGGCAGGCGACGCAGGCTCGGCTTGCTGCGGTCGAGCCGGATCGGCGACGCCACGCCCTTGTACCAGTCCTTCTCGATAATATCGCCGCGGGCGATCGTGTGCGGGTTGGTCAACGCCTGGTCGATCTTCTGCACGGGGCCTGCGGGCAGGCCGGCGGCAAGCAGGCGATTGCACAGCGGCTCGGCCTCGTGCTGGCTGAACACGGTGGCGAGCTCGGCCCGCAGCGCTTCGCGATTGGCGATGCGGTCCTTGTTGCGCGCAAAACGCGGATCGGTGCCGAGCTCGGGCTTGCCGATCTCCTTGGCGAGCTTGCGGAAGGTGCCGTCATTGCCGACGCCGATGAAGATGTTGTCGGTCTTGGTCGGGAAGATCGCATAGGGCACGAGGTTGGGATGCTCGTTGCCGGTGAGCGCCGGCGGCTTGCCGTGCATGAAATAATTCGCGGTGTGCGGATGCATGATGGCGAGACCGGTCTCGTACAGCGTGGTCTCCAGGAACTGGCCCTGGCCCGAGCGCTGACGCTCCGACAGCGCCATCAGGATGCCGATCGCCGCATAGAGGCCGGTGCCGATGTCGACCAGCGGCACGCCGATCCGCATCGGTCCGCTCTCGGGCGAGCCGGTCGCCGCGATCATGCCGGTCATGGCCTGGATGATGGCGTCATAGCCGGGATTGCCGCCACGCGGGCCGTCGGCGCCGAAGCCGCAGATCCGGCAATGGACGAGGCGCGGGAATTTCTCGCGCAACACCTCGTTGCCGATGCCCCATTTCTCCAACGTGCCCGGCTTGAAGTTCTCGATCAGGACGTCGGCGCTCTCCAGCATCTTGAGCAGCACGGTCCGGCCGCCCTCGGAGGCGAGGTCGAGGCCGATCGAGCGCTTGTTGCGGTTGATGCCGATGAAATAGGCCGCGTCCTCCTCGTGGAAGGGAGGGCCCCAGTCGCGCACCTCGTCGCCTGCGGGCGGCTCGACCTTGATCACGTCGGCGCCGTGGTCAGCGAGAATCTGGGTGCAATAGGGACCGCCGAGCACGCGCGTGAGATCGATGACGCGCAGGCCGCTCATTGCACCCGTGGCGGCTCCAGAACTGGCGGCTTCAGTCATGCCTTCGCGTCCCCTGTGTCGATATTGATCACAGGCCTAACGAGGTTCGTCCGAGCCGGCAATGGCTTCCCGCGTAGGGCGTCATGCAGGCCTCTCGCCGCATCCCGCGGGATGGCAAATCAAGGGAAACGGCCGGCCCGAGGGGGATCCCGGGCCGGCCGCTTCACGTAACCGATCAGACGACCGTCAGGCGAACGTCGACATTGCCGCGCGTCGCGTTGGAATAGGGGCACACCTGGTGCGCCTTCTCGACCAGCGCCTCGGCTTCCGCGCGGGCGAGGCCCGGCAGCGAGACGGCAAGGTCGATGTCGAGACCGAAGCCGCCCTCGGCGCGCGGGCCAATGCCGACGGTCGAGGTCACGGAGGCGTCGGCCGGAACCTTGGGGCCGCCCTGCGAGGACACGAACTTCATCGCGCCGATGAAGCAGGCGGCATAGCCCGCCGCAAACAGCTGCTCGGGATTGTTGCCTGCGCCGCCTCCGCCGCCGAGTTCCTTCGGCGTGGTGAGCTTGACGTCGAGCGCGCCATCGAGGGTCGCAGCATGGCCGTCGCGGCCGCCGGTGGCCCTTGCGCTGGTCTTGTAGAGGACGTTCACTGACATTTTCGTCTCCCTGTGTTTTCGGGTGGGGTGCGATCCTTATCGCAAGCAATTAGATTGCGCGCAATTGAAATTATGGCGCCTCACATTTAATTGTTCGCAATTGAATGTGGCGGCGGCAGGCCCCAGAATGGAAGCAAGTCCTGTGAGATTCTCCATGCCCCGGAAACATTCGGCAGCGGACGCGCCGCTGCGCCTCGACAACCAGATCTGCTTCGCGATCTATTCGGCCGCGCATGCCTTCAACCGCGTCTACAAGCCGCTGCTGGACCGGCTCGGCCTGACCTATCCGCAATACCTGGTGATGCTGGTGCTGTGGGAGCGCGACGACGTGCCGGTCAAGGACATCGGCGAAAAGCTGTTCCTGGATTCGGGCACGCTGACGCCGCTGCTCAAGCGGCTCGAGGCGGCCCACCTCGTCAGGCGCACGCGCTCGAGCGAGGACGAACGTCAGGTGCTGATCGCATTGACCCCGCAGGGCCACGCCTTGAAGGACAAGGCGCGCGCCGTGCCGCAATCGATCCTGGCGGCCTCGGACTGCTCGGTCTCGGAACTGGTCGCGATGAAGGATGAGATCGTGGCGTTGCGTGATCGGCTGAATGCGGTGATCGGGGAGTAGGGGGGCGTGCTTAGGACAGCCGCTTCTTGGTGAAGGCTCGGCCGGAGTGGGACTTCAGGTACGCTTCAAAAGCGAGCGCCTTGTACTTGTCGGGGAAGGCGCAGTACCAGATCAGCTTCCAAGGCTTGAACTTGGCGGTGTGGGTGGATTTGCCAGCATTGTGCTCTGGAATCCGGCGCTTCAGATCTTCCGTAGCCCCAACGTATTCCTGCTCGGGAAATTCGATGCTGCGGAGGATGTAGACGTACCACATTGACGATTATCGCCTGGGCAGCCGCTGCGTGGGAGTCTCACCAGTCCGTCTTCGCCCTTCGGGCTTCGCCGGACACCACGCTTCGCCCTTCGGGCTGTGCGCGGCTGCGCCACGCGGAGCCCGAAGGGCGAAGCGTGGTGGAGCCAGGCGGGATCGAACCGCCGACCTCTTGCATGCCATGCAAGCGCTCTCCCAGCTGAGCTATGGCCCCTTAACCGTCCGACGCGCCTTGGGCGACGCGTCGGGAAAGACCCAGAACCACAGTTCTGGAATTATCTCAAGTCTCTTCGTCACCGCCGACATCACCAATGATGTCGGTCACGTCCTCATCGCCTTCTTCGTCGTCGGCGATAAAGGTCGAATCGTCGTCGTCATCGTCCTCGATGGTCTCATCGACTTCGATGTCGTCCTCGGATTCGGGCACGACGGCCTTGACCTTACCGGTGTTCTCCTCGGCGTCGGCCTCCTCGAGCGAGACCTCCTCGACCTCCGCCGGCTCCGGCGTGGCGTCGGCGGCAGCGGCTGCATGACGGGCTTCGGCGCCACGGGGCGCGCGAGCCGGCGCGATGGGCGCGATCGGCACGACTTCACCGGTATAAGGCGAGATCACCGGATTCTTGTTGAGGTCATAGAACTTTTTGCCCGTGGTCGGGCAAATACGTTTAGTTCCGAGTTCGGACTTGGCCACGGCAGAGGAATCCTGGAAATGTCTGAAAAGCGGTGCTTCACTTGGCTAGTTGGCGGCCCGCTGTCAATAGCGCATTGCGGGAGAACGACATGCCCGTGACGGCGGGGAGACCATGTGGTACCTGCCCCGCGAGTCCCACAGGGACGTTTCGGGCCTATCCAAGGACACAAACTTGACCGATTCCGACAAGCCGACGCCGCTCCAATCGCGCGCCAGCGGTCCCCTGACCGGGAAAGTACGGGTGCCCGGAGACAAGTCGATCTCCCACCGTGCTCTCATCCTCGGCGCGCTCGCAATCGGAGAGACGCGGATTTCGGGCCTCCTGGAGGGCGAGGACGTCCTTAACACCGCCAAATCCATGCAGGCGCTCGGCGCCAGGGTCGAGCGCACCGGAGATTTCGCCTGGAAGGTGAACGGCGTGGGGGTCGCGGGCTTCGCGGAGCCCAAAGCGCCGCTGGATTTCGGAAACTCCGGCACCGGCTGCCGGCTCGTCATGGGCGCCGTCGCGGGCTGCCCGATCTCTGCGATTTTCGACGGCGATGCCTCGCTGCGGAGCCGGCCGATGCGCCGGATCCTGGACCCTCTCGAAAAGATGGGTGCGAAGGTGGTCTCCGGTGGCGAGGGCGGCCGTCTGCCGCTGACCGTCCAGGGTGCGCGCGATCCGCTGCCGATCATCTACAAGACCCCGGTCGCCTCGGCCCAGATCAAATCCGCCGTGCTGCTCGCGGGCCTGGCCGCGCCGGGTACCACGACCGTCATTGAGACCGAGGCCAGTCGCGACCACACCGAGCTGATGCTCAAGCATTTCGGCGCCGAGATCACCTCGGTGCAGGAAGGTCAGCACGGCCGCCGTATCACGCTCGTGGGGCAGCCTGAGCTGCATGGCGCCAATGTCGTCGTGCCCGCCGATCCCTCGTCGGCGGCGTTCCCCATGGTTGCTGCGCTGATCGTCGAAGGCTCCGAAATCGTCCTGTCCGATGTCATGACCAATCCGCTGCGGACCGGTCTTTTCACTACGCTGCGCGAAATGGGTGCCTCGATCGAGGAAAGTGAAGTTCGCGGCGACGCCGGCGAGCCGATGGCGAAGCTGCGCGTACGCGCCTCGAAACTGCGCGGTGTCGAGGTGCCGCCGGAGCGCGCACCGTCGATGATCGACGAATATCTGGTGCTGGCGGTGGCGGCTGCCTTCGCCGAGGGCACGACCATCATGCGCGGCCTCCAGGAGCTGCGCGTCAAGGAATCCGACCGTCTCGAAGCCACTGCCGCCATGCTCCGCGTCAATGGCGTGAAGGTCGAGGTCTCCGGCGACGATTTGATCGTCGAGGGCCGCGGCCACGTGCCCGGCGGCGGCGTTGTGGCCACCCACATGGACCATCGCATCGCGATGTCCGCGCTGGTGATGGGCTGCGCTTCCGACCAGCCGGTGACCGTCGATGACACCGCCTTCATCGCCACCAGTTTTCCGGATTTCATCCCGATGATGCGTTCGCTTGGGGCTGAGTTTTCATGATCATCGCCATCGACGGGCCCGCGGCGTCGGGCAAGGGCACCCTCGGCAAGCGCCTAGCCCACCATTACGGCTACCGTCATCTTGATACCGGCGTGATCTATCGCGCGGTGGCCTATTCCCTGATGCAGTCCGGGCATGATCTCCGGGACGAGGCGGCGGCGGTCGCTGCGGCGCTGGAACTCGATCCCGAAAAGTTCGGCAATCCCGCCCTGAAGACTCAGAAGGCCGGCGAGGGCGCCTCCATCGTCTCGGCGATTCCCAAGGTGCGCGAGGCCCTGGTCAGTTTTCAGCGGCAATTCGCCGCCGATCCGCCCGGCGCCGTGCTCGATGGGCGGGATATTGGAACCGTGATCTGCCCCCATGCCGACGTGAAGATCTTCGTCGTCGCCGACCCCAAGGTCCGCGCCCGCCGCCGGACCATGGAGGCGAAGGCGCGGGGCGAGGAGGCCGACGAGGCGGCCGTGCTCGCCGACATCATCCAGCGTGACGAACGCGACAAGAACCGGGCGATTGCGCCTTTAAAACCGGCCGCGGATGCTTACTTGCTAGATAACTCCCAACTGGATATAGAAGGCGGCGTCCGGGCCGCCATCGACATTATCGAGGCTGTCCGAGCGGGCCGGTCGCGGGGTTAAGCCGCTGCCGTCATTGGAGGAAGCGCCCGCTCCCGCTCTTTGAGGTCGATACTCTCGGTCCCTGCTTGGGGCCGACGCGATCCAGGCTCCGGACAAAAGATTTCCACGTATCGAACGCGCGGGCCTCAGCCGGCCCGCTTCCGCTGTTCCGCCCTCCAGGTCGGAGCAGCGAGCGGTCGCTCGAAGGTTCTGCGGACCTTCCGACACTGCGCGTACGATGCGCCCAAGAACCCAACGGCCGGCACGACATCCGCAACTGGAGAACAAATGGCTTCGACTTCTGCTGATACCTATAGCCCGTCGCGCGACGATTTCGCCGCGATGCTCGACGAGTCCTTTGCAGGCGGCAACCTGCAGGAAAGCTCAGTCATCAAGGGCAAGGTTGTTGCAATCGAAAAGGACATGGCCGTCATCGACGTCGGCCTAAAGACCGAGGGCCGCGTTGCCCTGCGCGAATTTTCCGGCCCCGGCCGCGACAGCGAGCTCAAGGTCGGCGACGAGGTGGAAGTGTTCCTCGACCGGATCGAGAACGCCCTCGGCGAAGCCGTGCTGTCGCGCGACAAGGCGCGCCGCGAAGAGAGCTGGGGCAAGCTCGAGAAGGCCTTCCAGAACAACGAGAAGGTCAACGGCGTCATCTTCAACCAGGTCAAGGGCGGCTTCACCGTCGACCTCGACGGTGCCGTGGCCTTCCTGCCGCGTTCGCAGGTCGATATCCGTCCGATCCGCGACGTTGCGCCGCTGATGAACAACTCGCAGCCGTTCCAGATCCTCAAGATGGACCGTCGCCGCGGCAACATCGTGGTGTCCCGCCGCACCGTTCTCGAAGAGACCCGCGCCGAGCAGCGTCAGGAGCTGGTGCAGAACCTCGAAGAAGGTCAGGTCATCGACGGCGTGGTCAAGAACATCACCGATTACGGTGCGTTCGTTGATCTCGGCGGCATCGATGGTCTGCTGCACGTCACCGATATCGCGTGGCGCCGCGTCAACCATCCGACCGAGGTGCTCTCGATCGGCCAGACCGTGAAGGTCAAGATCATCAAGATCAACCACGAGACGCACCGCATCTCGCTGGGCATGAAGCAGCTGTTGGACGATCCGTGGCAGGGCATCGAAGCCAAGTACCCGCTGGGTGCCCGCTTCACCGGTCGCGTCACCAACATCACCGACTACGGCGCGTTCGTCGAGCTCGAGCCGGGCATCGAAGGCCTGATCCACGTCTCCGAGATGTCGTGGACCAAGAAGAACATGCACCCCGGCAAGATCGTTTCGACCTCGCAGGAAGTCGAAGTGCAGGTGCTGGAAGTCGATTCCGTCAAGCGCCGCATCTCGCTCGGCCTCAAGCAGACCATGCGCAACCCGTGGGAGGTCTTCGTCGAAGGTCACCCGACCGGTTCGACGGTCGAGGGCGAGGTCAAGAACAAGACCGAGTTCGGTCTGTTCCTGGGCCTCGAGGGCGACGTCGACGGCATGGTCCATCTCTCCGACCTCGACTGGAAGCAGCCGGGCGAGCAGGTGATCGACAACTACAAGAAGGGCGACATGGTCAAGGCCGTGGTGCTCGATGTGGACGTCGAGAAGGAGCGCATCTCGCTTGGCATCAAGCAGCTCGAAGGCGACCCCTTCGCCGAGCCGGGCGATGTCAAGAAGGGTGCTGTCGTGACCTGCGAAGTGATCGACGTGAAGGAGAGCGGGATCGAGGTGAAGATCACCGGTACCGACTTCACCACCTTCGTGAAGCGCTCGGAGCTCGCCCGTGACCGCAACGATCAGCGCGCCGAACGCTTTGCCGTCGGCGAGAAGGTCGATGCCCGCGTGATCCAGTTCGACAAGAAGGCCCGCAAGGTCCAGGTGTCGATCAAGGCGCTCGAAGTCGCCGAAGAGAAGGAAGCCATCGCGCAGTACGGCTCCTCCGATTCGGGAGCTACGCTCGGCGACATCCTCGGCACCGCGCTCAAGAACCGCGACACCAAGTAAGCGAAACGCAGGTTTCGCTGCATCAAAGCCCCGGCGCGAGCCGGGGCTTTTTTGTTGTTGAGGCCGTAGCCTGGATGGAGCGAAGCGAAATCCGGGATTCGTGCGCCGGCGGGATTTTCCCGGATTGCGCTTCGCTCCATCCGGGCTGCGGACTCCATCCGGGTTACGCGGCAGGGCCTTGTTTTCTTCTAATTGCGCCGCAATTGATGTATCCAGATAAGTCAATGGTGACGCTGCGACGGCACAACGCGCTTGGCCTTTCATTTGGAGATATTGAGATGTCGCTCGATTCGGACATCATCGTCGATCGCCGCAGGATCCGCCGCAAGCTGACGTTCTGGCGCGTATTGGCCGCGCTGATCGCGATCGCGGCGATCGCAGGCTTCGCGCTGGTCGCGACGCCGGGTGCGCGCGGCACGTTCGCGTCCGCCGGCTCGATCGCACGGGTCCAGATCGACGGCCTGATCCGCAGCGATTCCGACCGCACGCAGGCGCTCGAACGGCTGGAGAATTCGCAGGCTGCCGCCGTCATCGTTCACATCAACTCGCCGGGCGGCACCACCGCCGGCTCCGAGCAGCTCTATGATTCGCTTGTACGGGTGAAGGCAAAGAAGCCGCTCGTCGTCGTCGTCGAAGGCCTCGCCGCCTCAGGCGGCTACATCACCGCGATTGCCAGCGATCACATCATCGCCCAGCAGAGCTCGCTGGTCGGCTCGATCGGCGTGCTGTTCCAGTTTCCGAACGTCTCGGAGCTGTTGAAGACCGTCGGCGTCAAGGTCGAGGAGGTAAAATCCACGCCGCTGAAGGCCGCGCCCAACGGTTTCGAGCCAACCAGCCCCGAGGCACGGGCCGCGCTCGACGCGCTGGTGAAGGATTCCTATGCCTGGTTCAAGGGATTGGTGAAGGACCGGCGTGGCATGGATGACACGCAGCTCGAGAAAGTGGTTGATGGCCGTGTCTTCACCGGACGTCAGGCCATCGATCTCAAGCTGATCGACCAGATCGGCGACGAGAAGACCGCCGTGGCCTGGCTGGTCGAGCAGAAGGGCGTCAAGAAGGGGCTCTCCGTGCGCGATTACAAGCTGCAGCCGCGCTTCAGCGATCTGCCGTTCCTCAAGACGGCGGCCGCAGTGACGCTGGAAGCACTGGGTTTAGGCTCGATTGCGCATCAAATCGGACAAACCGGCGTCGTGCAGGCGGTCGATCGGCTCGGAATGGATGGAATGCTGGCTTTGTGGCAGCCGGCGGCATCGAACTGACCGGCGCCGGGCGAGCCCCGGATGGTTTTCCCGTTGGGCGCGTGCAGGGTCAGCCCGCTTTTTCGGCATTTGTCACGTATTTTCGCGACGCTCAACCTTCATTTAGCGTCTTGACAGATCACGGTATTTTCACGGAAATGGTCGTCCGCACGCTCCCGGGTCCTATCTCTCGATGATCAAATCCGAACTTGTTCAGCGTATCGCCGAGCACAACCCGCATCTGTACCAGCGGGATGTCGAGAACATTGTGAATGCGATTCTCGAAGAGATCGTAGCGGCTCTCGCGCGCGGTGACCGCGTCGAGTTGCGCGGCTTCGGTGCCTTCTCGGTCAAGCATCGCCCTGCGCGCGCAGGGCGCAATCCGCGCACCGGCGCCCATGTGCCTGTCGATCAGAAGAGCGTTCCGTTCTTCAAGACCGGCAAGGAAATGCGCGAACGGCTGAATCGCGACCACCCGGATCCAGGCGCGCCAGACTGAGGTCCACCTCAGGGTTTCCCGCGGTCGCCAGTGATGCGGCCGCAACCTTGATTCAAGGCGAGCGAGCCGAGATGCGAAAATTCCTGACCGCGCTGGTCGTGATTCCGCTGGGCCTGGTCCTGGTGGTCTTTGCCGTTGCCAACCGGCAATTCGTCACGGTCTCGTTCGATCCCTTCGTTTCCAACGACCCGTCATTGTCGGTCACGCTGCCGCTGTTCCTGCTCCTGATCGTGGTGGCTGCGCTCGGGGTCATCGTCGGCGGGTGTGCCGTCTGGTTCGGGCAGCGGCACTGGCGGCGTGCGGCGCGACGGCACGACGCGGATGCCCGGGCCGCGCGAGGCGAGCTGGCCGATCTGCGAGCCCATGCGCCCGCAGCAAGGCCTGAGTCCCAGCGCCTGCCCGTTCCCTCCGGGATGGGGCTTTACGGGCCCGTCGGGCGAGACAAGCAGCGCGCGACGTTGTAGAAGCGGCCGAAGCCGAAAAGCCCGTTTTCCGGCCGCGGACCTGCGGCCTCCATTTGCTTTGAGCCCATATCCGTCGAGAACATGTCCCTGCTCGTCAAAATCTGCGGCCTGTCCACGCCCGAGACGCTCGAAACGGCGCTCGAGGCGGGTGCCGACATGGTGGGCTTCGTGTTCTTCCCGCCGTCGCCGCGGCATTTGTCGCTGGAAGCCGGCCGGGAGCTCGGCCGGCAGGTGAAGCGGCGCGCGCTCAAGGTCGCCCTCACCGTCGATGCCGACGATGCCACGCTCGACAACATCATGGACGCGCTGTCGCCGGATATCTTCCAGCTTCATGGCACGGAGAGCGTGGCGCGGCTGCGCGACATCAAACGGCGGTTCGGTCGCCCGGTGATGAAGGTCGTGCCGGTCGCAACGTCAGCCGATCTCGCCGTGCTGCCCGGTTACGCAGAGGTGGCCGAACGTATCCTGTTCGACGCACGCGCGCCGAAACACGCGACGCGGCCGGGCGGCCTCGGTGCCCCGTTCGATTGGCATCTGCTCGGAAACCTGGAGCTCGCGTTGCCGTATATGGTTTCGGGCGGGCTGCATGCAGGGAACGTCGCCGAAGCCGTTCGCGTGACCCGCGCCGGCGGCGTCGACGTCTCCTCCGGTGTCGAGACCGCCCCGGGCGTGAAGGACCCCGAGATGATCAAGGCCTTCATTCGCGCCGCGCGCGCAAGCCAAGATGCAAGTCAAGAGTTGAGCGTCCGATGAATGTTGTAAAACCCAATTCCTATCGCAGCGGCCCCGACGAGCGCGGTCATTTCGGCATTTTCGGCGGACGCTTCGTTGCCGAAACCCTGATGCCGCTGATCCTCGATCTGGAGAAAGCCTACACCGAGGCCAAGGCCGATCCGGCCTTCCAGATCGAGATGAACGGCTATCTCAAGAATTATGTCGGCCGGCCGTCGCCGCTCTATTTCGCCGAGCGCCTGACCGAGCATCTCGGCGGCGCGAAAATCTATCTCAAGCGCGAAGAGCTCAACCACACCGGCTCGCACAAGGTGAACAACGTGCTCGGCCAGATCATGCTGGCGCGGCGGATGGGCAAGAAGCGCATCATCGCCGAGACCGGCGCCGGCCAGCACGGTGTCGCCACCGCGACGCTGTGCGCGCGCTTCGGCCTGGAATGCATCGTCTACATGGGCGCCGTCGACGTCGAGCGGCAGCAACCTAACGTCATCCGCATGGAGATGCTGGGCGCAACGGTGATCCCGGTGCAATCGGGCACGCGCACGCTGAAGGACGCCATGAACGAGGCGTTGCGTGACTGGGTCACCAACGTGCACAACACCTTCTACTGCATCGGCACGGTCGCGGGTCCGCATCCCTATCCGACGCTGGTGCGCGACTTCCAGTCGATCATCGGCAACGAGACGAAGGCGCAGATGCAGGAGATCGAAGGCCGCCTGCCGGATTCGCTGGTCGCCTGCATCGGCGGCGGCTCCAACGCGATGGGCCTGTTTCATCCGTTCCTCGACGATTCCACCGTCGAGATCTTCGGCGTCGAAGCGGCGGGCCACGGGCTGACGCAACTGCATGCGGCATCGATCGCGGGGGGCCGTCCCGGCGTGCTGCACGGCAATCGCACTTATCTCCTGATGGATGCCGACGGCCAGATCCAGGACGCGCATTCGATCTCCGCCGGCCTCGATTATCCCGGCATCGGCCCCGAGCACTCCTGGCTGCACGAGATCGGTCGCGTGAACTATCTCTCCGCGACCGACGACGAGGCGCTTGCAGCGTTCCAGCTGCTGTCGAAGCTGGAAGGCATCATCCCCGCGCTCGAACCGGCACATGCCATCGCCAAGGTGATGGAGCTCGCGCCGAAGCGGACCAAAGATCACCTGATGGTCGTCAACCTCTCCGGCCGCGGCGACAAGGACGTCCCGCAGGTCGGCGACATCCTGAGGGGCAAGAGCAAGTGACCACGCGTATCGACACCCGTTTCGCCGACCTGAAGAAAGCCGGCCGCGCGGCCTTCGTCACCTTCGTGATGGCCGGCGATCCCGATCCGGCGACCTCGCTCGAGATCATCAAGGCGCTGCCGAAGGCGGGCGCCGATGTGATCGAGCTCGGCATGCCCTTCACCGATCCGATGGCCGACGGTCCCTCGATCCAGGCGGCAGGCCTGCGCGCCCTCAAGGCCGGCATGACGCTGAAGAAGACGCTCGATCTCGTGCGCGGCTTCCGCAAGGACGACAACGCCACGCCGATCGTGCTGATGGGCTACTACAACCCGATCTACATCTATGGCGTCGACAAATTCCTGGTCGATGCGAAGAGTGCCGGCATCGACGGCCTCATCATCGTCGACCTGCCGCCGGAAGAGGACGACGAGCTCTGCCTGCCCGCGATGAAGGCCGGCCTCAATTTCATCCGCCTGGCGACGCCGACCACCGACGACAAGCGACTGCCGGCCGTGCTCGCCAACACCTCGGGCTTCGTCTACTACGTCGCGATCACCGGCATCACCGGCGCGGCGGCTGCGGACTCCACGGCCGTCGGCGAGGCAGTTGCCCGCATCAAGCGGCACACAAAACTGCCGGTCTGCGTCGGCTTCGGTATCCGCACGCCGGAGAATGCCCGCGCGATTGCCTCGCATGCCAATGGCGCCGTGGTCGGCACCGCGCTGGTCGATGCCCTCAAGAACAGCCTCGATGCGGACGGGCGCGCCACCGGCAAAACCGTCAACGCCGTCGCTGAGCTGACGGCGGCACTGGCCGAGGGCGTCAAAGGCGCGCAACAGGCGGCGGAATAGGCCTTAATTCCGCTGCCAAGTCCGACGAGCAAGGCGGACGATACGGCGGCTTGCCGGGCCGGGTCCCGGCCGCCATATATCCCTTCAGGCGGTCCCCGGGCGGGATCGCACATCGGAGCAAACCATGAACTGGCTTACCAATGTGGTCCGGCCGAAGATCCGCAATATGCTGCGGCGGGAGACGCCGGAGAATCTTTGGATCAAGTGCCCGGATTCCGGACAGCTCGTGTTCTACAAGGACGTCGAGGCCAACCAGTTCGTCATCCCCGGTTCGAACTATCACATGCGCATGAACGCGGTGGCGCGTCTGAAGTCGATTTTCGACAACGAGACCTGGTACGACGTCGCACTGCCTGACGTCACGCCCGACCCGCTCAAGTTCCGTGACGAGAAGAAGTACGCCGACCGCATCAAGGATGCTCGCGCACGGACCAATCTGAACGACGCGATCAAGGTCGGCTACGGCAAGCTCGAAGGTGCCGCCGTCGTCGTCGCCGTGCAGGATTTCGACTTCATGGGCGGCTCGCTCGGGATGGCCGCAGGCGAAGCCATCGTGCGCGGGCTCGAGCTTGCGGTCGAGAAGAAGTCACCCTTCATCGTGTTCGCCGCCTCAGGCGGCGCGCGCATGCAGGAAGGCATCCTGTCGCTGATGCAGATGCCACGCACCACGGTCGCGGTGCAGATGCTGCGCGAAGCCAAACAGCCCTACATCGTCGTGCTGACCAACCCGACCACGGGCGGCGTCACCGCGTCCTATGCGATGCTCGGTGACGTCCAGATTGCCGAACCGGGCGCGCTGATCGGTTTTGCCGGCGCGCGCGTGATCGAGCAGACCATTCGCGAAAAACTCCCCGAGGGTTTTCAGCGCGCCGAATATCTCAAGGAGCACGGCATGGTCGACATGGTCGTGCACCGCCACGAATTGCGCCCGACCCTGGCGCGGCTCTGCCGCCTGTTGACCAGGGCGCCGGCGCTTGAGACCGCCTCGAAACCGGTGCAGCCGGTCGTGAGCCCGGCGCAGATCGTATCGGCTCCCGAAACGGCGCCGACCGCGCCGCACGCGTGAACGCTTCCTCTGACCGCGCAAAGCCGCCGCTCGACGAATTGATCGGGCGGCTGTCGGCCCTGCATCAGAAGCGCATCGATCTCGGGCTGGAGCGGATGCACCGCCTGCTCGAGCGGCTCGGTCATCCCGAGCGCAAGCTGCCGCCGGTGATCCACATCGCCGGTACCAACGGCAAGGGCTCGACGCTGGCTTATCTGCGCGCGACGCTGGAGGCCGCCGGCCTGCGCGTCCACGCCTACACTTCGCCCTATCTCGTTCGCATCAACGAATGTTTTCGGCTCGGCCGCGTCGGTGGCGGCGTGCTGGTCGGTGACGACGAGTTGCGCGCGGCGCTGGAACAGGTCGAGCGTCTCAATGCCGGCGAGCCGGCCACCTTGTTCGAGCTCAAGACGGCGGCTGCGTTTCATCTGTTCGCGCAGAACCCGGCCGATGTGGTTCTGCTGGAGGTTGGCCTTGGCGGCCGGCTGGATTCAACCAACGTGGTCGATACACCGGCGGCCTGCGTGATCACGCCCGTCAGCATGGATCACATGGATTTCCTCGGCGATACCTTGACGTCGATCGCTGGCGAAAAGGCCGCGATCATCAAGCGCGGCGTGCCCGTCGTTTGCGCCGAGCAGCCGGCTGAGGCGATGGCCGTGATCGAGGCGCAGGCCAAGCGCATGCGCGCGCCGTTGTTTGCCGCGGGCGAGAGCTGGCACGTCAATGTCGAGCACGGTCGGCTGGTCTATTCCGATGAGCGCGGCTTGATGGATCTCACGGCGCCGCGCCTATTCGGCCGCCACCAGTTCGACAATGCCGGTCTCGCCATCGCGACGTTGCGGGCCACCAACGCCTTCAAGATCAACCAGGCGGCGTTCGAGGCCGGGATCGTCGGTGCGGAATGGCCGGCACGGATGCAGCGCATCGCTTCGGGCGAGCTGCTCGCTCTCGGCCCCCAGGGCTCGGAGATCTGGCTCGACGGCGGCCATAATGCGGAAGGCGGCCGCGTCGCGGCGGCCGCGCTCGGCGATCTCGAAGAGCGGGTGTCGCGGCCGCTGGTCGTGATCGCAGGCATGATGGCCAACAAGGATGCGAAAGGTTTTCTCGCCAATTTCGCCGGTCTGACCCGTCACATCATCGCGGTGCCGATTCCCGACACCGACAACGCCATGCCGGTCGACCGTCTCACCGATGCCGCCCGCAGCCTCGGCATGCGCGTCGAGCCCGCGCCAGGCGTCGAGGCCGCACTGCGCGCCCTGGCGAAGCTCGCCTACGAAGTGCCGCCGCGCATCCTGATCACCGGTTCGCTCTATCTCGCCGGCCACGTGCTCGCCATCAACGGCACGCCTCCTGTATAGAGGGTCTCGTGTCCCGGACGCGGCGCGGCATGAAATGACGCGACGCAGAGCCGGGACCCAGAATGCCGCAACATGGGCCCCGGCTCTGCAGCGCACCGCTGAAGAAGCGCTGCGCTGCGTCCGGGGCACGATAGAGTGAGAAATGCCCATGCGTTTTGCAGCGATTGCCGACGTTCACGGAAATCACCTCGCGCTGGAAGCTGTGCTCGCCGACATCCGCGCGCAAGCCATCTCCGGCATCGTCAATCTCGGCGACATGCTCAGCGGCCCGCTCGATGCGCGCCGGACCATCGAGATCCTGATGAAGCTCGATGCCGTGCACGTGCTCGGCAATCACGACCGCTATCTGCTCGATCGTCCGCCGGAGAAGATGGGCTCGTGGGATCGCCCGGCCCATGCGCAGCTCAATGCTGCGCAACTCGACTGGCTACGCGCGCAACCGATGACGCGCGTCTTTCGCGATCAGGTTTTCATGTGTCATGCGACGCCCGACAGTGACGAAGTCTACTGGCTCGATACCGTGCATCCCGACGGCGCGGTGGCGCTGTCGCCGCTCGATCGCATCGAACAGTTTGCGCAAGGCATCACGCAAACGCTGATCCTGTGCGCCCACACCCATCTCGCCCGTGCCGTACGACTTCGCGACGGAAGGCTGATCGTCAATCCCGGCAGCGTCGGCGGCCCCGGCTTTCGTGACAAGCATCCGTTCCCGCATGTTGTGGATGCCGGTACGCCGCACGCACGCTATGCGATCCTCGAGCTGACCGATGGTGCCTGGCAGGTCACGTTCCGCCATGTCGTCTACGATCACGAGGCGATGGCCGCGCTCGCTCGCCGCAATGGCCAGCCGGAGCTGGCGAACGCGCTGGCGACGGGATGGATCGGATAGTTCGCTTCGTAGCCTGGATGGAGCGAAGCGCAATCCGGGAATCGTGCCACCAATGACGACGGCCCCGGATTGCGCTGCGCTCCATCCGGGCTACCGGCTACGGTTGTTTCAGCAGCTTCATCGGATCCACCGCTTTCTGCTTCAGCTGCTCGAAGCTGCATTGCCGCGGGGCCTTGTCGGGGCGCCAGCGCAGGATCGAGGTGCCGTGGCGAAAGCGCTCGCCGCTGAAATGGTCGTAGCAGACCTCGATCACCAGCTTCGGCTTGAGCGGACACCACTTGGCCGAGCGCTCGGTGGACCAGCGGCTCGGCCCGCCCGGCGCGTTGCCGGTGAATCCTGGCTCGCCGATCAGCGCCTCCAGTCGATCGGTCAGGTCAGGCTTTTCCGTCGCCTTGATCGCCGAGGTGAAGCCGACATGATGCAGGAGGCCTTCGTCATCATAGAGCCCAAGCAGCAGCGATCCCACCACCTTGCGACCGGCGAGCTTGTTGGTCGCATAGCGGAAGCCGCCGACCACGCAATCGGCGCTGCGGAATTTCTTGATCTTCTGCATGCCGTCGCGATTTCCCGCCTGGTAGGGCAGGTCGACGCGCTTGGCGATGACGCCGTCCGAGCCGCCGCCCGATTGCGCCAGCCATTTTTTCGCAATGGCGTAGCTCGTCGTCGCCGGCGAGAGGCGGAAGATGCTGCTTTTCAGATTGGCCTTGGCAAACGCTTCCAGCGCCGGTCGTCGTTCGCTCAGCGGCTGCCCGGCAAGCTGCTTCTCCCTGGCCGTCGCAAGCAGATCGAAGGCGAGATAGAGCGCAGGTGTTTCCTCCGAGAGTTTCTTCACGCGGCTCGCCGCAGGGTGAATGCGTTGCAGCAGCGCGTCGAAGGAAAAGCCCTTGCCGTGCCGCACGACGATCTCGCCGTCGAGCGTGAAGCGATCCGCCTTCAGCTTCAGCGCCGCGGCGACGATCTCGGGGAAATAGCGCGCGAGGTCTTCGCCGGATTTCGAGCGCAGATCAATGCTGCCGCCGTTGCGCGACAGCAGGCAGCGGAAGCCATCCCATTTCGGCTCGTATTGCCACTCCTTGCCGCGCGGGATCTCGTCGACCGAGCGTGCCTCCATCGCCACGAGGGAAGTCGATTTTCGCGCGCGCTTTGCGGGAGGAGGAGGCAACAGGCGGGACTCATCATACGCTGGACATGTCCCATCAACGCAAAGCGGCCGGCTTTCGCCGGCCGTTTCCAAAAATATTCTTCCGCGAGGCGGATCAGACGGCGGAGGTGATCCACTGCTGCAGCTTCGCCTTCGGCGCCGCGCCAACTTGACGGGAGGCCATCTCGCCGCCCTTGAAGATCATCAGGGTCGGGATCGACATCACGCCGTATTTCGATGCGGTCTTCGGGCTCTCGTCGACGTTGAGCTTCACGATCTTGACCTTGTCGCCCATCGCGCCGGCGATCTCGTCGAGCGCGGGTGCGATCATCCGGCAGGGGCCGCACCATTCGGCCCAGAAATCGACGACCACGGGGCCGTTTGCCTTGAGCACTTCGGCTTCGAAATCGGTGTCAGAAACCTTACCAACGGCCATGGGAGTACCTCGTACCTGAGAGAAGGGCGCGACGGGAATCGCGCCCGAGATCATCGCGTCAACCTATGAATGGCTCCTTGCCGGGTCAAGGACGCTCACACCGAGATGAAGAGATGCCAGCGCCGCGTCCAGCGCGGAAGCCGAAATCTCCATATATTCAAGGGCCTCGGTCCAGAGCAGGACGGCGCGGACCGGCTTTTGGGGATAAAGCCTCGATAGCACAGCCCGGTATAGCGCCAGCTGCCGGACATAGGCGACGGGCGCCTCAGCGGCGCTCCTGGGAGCCGCTTGATTGGTCTTGAAATCGACGATCAGGACCTCATCCGGGCGAACGACCAGCCGGTCGATCTGGCCGGATACCTGCGCCGGGGCGCGGCCCGGCCGTTCCAGCCGGCCGACGATCGCGACCTCTGCCCGGCTGCCGGCGGCAAACACGGGGGCAAACCGTGGTTCGGCGATCAAGGCGAGCACCTTGTCGGCCAGCCCGGCGCGGTCGGCCTCCGCCCAGTCCGCGGCATTGCGCGACATGAAGCCGAGCGCGGCCTCGCGCCGGCGCTCGGTGGCGATGTCGGGGAGCGATTGCAGCAGCCGGTGCACCAGCGTGCCGCGTTGCAGCGCGAGCGCGCGGGACTGCACTGATTCGCCCGACAGAACCGCGCGGCCGTCCCCGGACGACTGGCCGGAGGGGCGCACCGGATCGTCGTCGATGGTCTCGCGCGGTGCCGGTGTCCGCAGCCAGTCCGGGAGCGCGGTCGCCTGATCCAATGAGGTCGCGGGCGTGCCCAGCGCCACGACATCCTCAGGACGGGAGAAGCGCGTTACCTTGCCCAGCGGCGTCTCGATTGTCTCTTTCGCCAGGCCCGAGCCGGCGAGCCCGGTGTCGACCAGATCGTACCAGCTCAGCTTGCGGACCGTCTTCATGTTGCCGGGCATGCAGCCGCCGACGATGAGCCGGTCGGCGGCGCGCGTCATGGCGACGTAGAGCAGGCGGCGGTATTCGTCCTCGGTCTCCTCGAGCATCGCCTTGCGTGCGTCGGCGACGGGCTTGGGATCATCCGCCTTGCGTCCGGCCCAGACCACCACCTCGCCGCCATTGCCGCGCGGGACGTGGATCAGCCGCAGCCGCTGCGAATCCGCAGGCGACGATGTGGTGTCGACCATGAACACGACCGAGGCCTCCAGGCCCTTGGCGCCGTGCACGGTCATCACCCGCACCTCATCGCGCGAGATCTCCATGTCACGCTTCACCTCGGTATCGGCCGAGCGCAGCCAGGCCATGAAACCCTGCAGCGACGCAGGCGCCTTGCGCTCGTAATTCAGCGCCAGCTCCAGGAACTCGTCGAGCGCGTCATTGGCCTCATGACCGAGCCGGCGCAGCATGCGCGCGCGTCCGCCGTCGCCCCCGAGCAGCCAGGCGTAGAAGGCGAACGGCGTCTCCTCGCGGGCTCGCATTTCGCAGGCTTCGAGGCGTCGCAACGCCGCAGTGAATGTCTCGCTTGTCGGGGCATGCTCGCCAAGCGCGCGGCGCAGCGATCCCTTGCGATCCCAGGCCAGCTGGAACAGATCGTCGTCATCGAGCCCGAACAGCGGGCTCTTCAGCGCCACCGCGAGCGCGAGATCGTCCTGCGGCAGCAGCAGCGCGTCCGCAAGATTCATCAGGTCGATGATTCCGATGTGCTCGGTGAGCTTGAGCCGATCGGCGCCGGCGACCGGAACGTTGGCGTGCTTCAGCGCCTGGATCACCGCGTCGAATGCATTGCCGCGCCGGCGCACCAGGATCAGCATGTCGCCATAACGCAGCGGCCGGCGTTCGCCCTCGTGCCCGGTCAGCGTGCCGCTCTCGACCAGCCGCTTGATCTCGGTCTGGATCCGGCGCGCGAGCTTGACTTCGGGGCTGGTGGCGGCGACGCCGTCGAACGGCGCGCGCCAGCCCTCGATCTCCTGCCTGTCGTCGGCCTCCGCAAGGTCCCATAGTTCGATCACGCTGGGGCCCGCATCGCCGAGTGCATTGTGCAGGGGATGACCGGTCTCGATCGAATGGATGCTCTTGTAGATCGCGGGCTCGCGGAAGACGTGGTCGACCGAATGCAGGATCGCGGCACCGGAGCGGAACGAATAGGTGAAGGCGACGGGATCGAATTTCAGCCCGGCCGCCGTGAACTTGCGGTGCAGTTCGCGCCGGCGTGCATCGAATTCTCTGGGCTGAGCGCCCTGAAATGAGAAAATCGACTGCTTCTCGTCGCCGACGGCGAAGACGGTGCGGTTCAGGCCCTCGCGTGCGCCTTCGCCGGCGGTGAACTCCGAGATGATGTGCGCGACGATGTCCCATTGCCGCGGGCTGGTGTCCTGGGCTTCGTCGATCAGCACGTGATCGACGCCGCGGTCGAGCTTGTAATGCACCCAGCCCGAGGAAACGCGATCCAGCATCGCCAGCGTCTTGTCGATGAGGTCGTCATAGTCGAGCAGCCCGCGCTCCTGCTTCTCGCGGCGGTAATTTGCGGCAGCCGCGGTCGCGATATGCAGCAGGGCCGCGGTGCGGTCGCGCAGGGTCACCGCACGGCGTGCCTCGACCAATCCGCTGACGCGCTCGGCCTCGTTCTCGAACAGGCGGGCGACGGACGGGTTGTGATCGCAGAACTTCTTGGTCAGCACCGCCTTGCGCGGCAGCTTTTCGTCCGTGAGGAAGACGCTGAGATAGGCATCGACCTGCGCGGCGCCGGAAAAGACCTTTGCCTCGCGGAGCCGGCAGGCCTGGTCGTTGTCGGACTTGCTGCCCTCCTCCAGCGCAAAGGAGATGTCGTCCCAGCGCGATCGCGGCAGGAACGGACCATCTAGGATCTCCGTCTCGACGTCCTCGATGCGATCGCTCGCGTCCACGCCCAGCGCGGCCGCCATCTGCGCGGCAGCCAGCTCCGCGCTGCCGGCTTCATCGGTCCAGGCCATGAAATGATCGCGGCTCAGGCAGGCCTCGCGCACCACCTCCTTGAAGGTGACATCGGCGGCGCTCGCCATTGCGGTCAGCAGCGCGCGACCGGTCACGCTGTCGGGGTCGCGGGCGGCCTCCAGCAGCACCTTCAGATTGGCGCGTTCCATCATGTCGGTCTGGTCGCGCTCGTCGATCACGGCAAAGCGCGCGGGGACATTGGCCTCGAACGGAAACTGCTGAAGCAGGCGAGTGCACAATGCGTGGATGGTCTGCACCTTCAAGCCGCCCGGCGTCTCCAGCGCGCAGGCGAACAGCTTTCGCGCGTCACGGCGCAGCTTTCGATCCGGATGGGGAATCCCGACGTCGCGGATCGCTGCATCGAGTGCCGTGTCGTCGAGCGTCACCCAATGGCCGAGCGTGGTGAACACGCGCTCGGCCATGTTGGCGGCAGCCGCCTTGGTGAAGGTGATGCAGAGGATCTTTTCCGGCGGCACGCCCGAGAGCAGCAGGCGGATCACCCGCTGCACCAGCACATGCGTCTTGCCCGAGCCGGCATTGGCCGACACGAAGGCCGACGCGGTCGGGTCCGATGCGCGCGCTTGCCTGGCGCGCACCTCATCCGGGATGGGGCGCGGTGCCTTCACCATTCCTCGATCCCCAATCCACCGGCCGCAGACCATTCCTTGATCCGGGCGAGATCGTCATAGGCGCCGTAGCGGTTGGTCCACATCGGCAAGTTCAGCGAGGTATAGGGCTGGTTCTCGTCCTCGAAGGCGCGAATCAGTGCCTCGAGCTTGACCCTTGCCTCCGCAGCCGCGGTGTCCGGCGGCTGCGGCTCGTCACCTTGCCTATATCTGAGCTCGAGAATGCGTTCTTCGCCCGGCGGATTGTTGCCGCTCAGGCGAACATAGACGAGCTGGCTCACGGACGCGCCGGCGTCGATGTCGGGAAAGCCGCCCTCGCGCAGGATCGCGGCTTCTAACGTGAGCTGCGGTGACAGGCCCATGCGAACCTGCTTGCCGGTCGGTGGCTGGCCGGTCTTGTAGTCGAGGATGGCGTAGCCGCCGCCCTGGCGCCGTTCGATGCGGTCGGCGCGGGCGGAAAGACGGAAGCTGCGCCCATGGTCGAGCGGGATCGAGATCTCGCCGCGGGTTTCCGCGGCGATCGCCTCGATCACATCCCGTCGCGCCGTCTCCCATTCGCCGAACCAGCGTGCGATACGCTGGAAGCGCGGCCACCACAGCGCCCGCGCCTCGGGTCGCTCCATGAGTGGTGCAAAATGTTTTTCGCCGATCGCGCGCAGCACGCGCGCGGGATCGTCGGGCAGATTCGTGGCGTAGCGTTCCGTGAACTCGCCGAGCGCATCATGGATCGCCGAGCCGCGGTCGGCGGCCGACAGCGGCATGTCGACGGGATCGAGCGCGTCGAGCCGCAAAATGTGTTTGGCGTAGATCGTATAGGGATCGCGCAGCCAATCCTCGATCCCGGTCACAGACATCCTGAGCGGCCGGGTCGCGCGTGGCGGTCGCGGCTCGGGCTGCTTGATCGGCCTCACCTCGTCGGGCTGGTCCAGCGCGGCTGCAAACTGCACGTATTTTTCGCCCGCGCGAATGGCGGCCTTCCAGTGCGCATCGCCTGCGACCGCCTCCAACCGGTGCAGGAAGCGCGAGGCGACCGCCGGCGCACCGCCAGCCTTGGCGGAGTGGGTGAGGATGACCTCCTCGCCGCCGAGCAATTGCGCAAAATCATGCGCGGAGAGGCCGATACGGCGTTCCGGCAGATCGAGGCCCAGCTGGTGCCGCATCGGCCGGCTCAGCCACGGATCGATGCGCGGCGTCGGTGGCCAGACCCCCTCGATCAGCCCGCCGACGATGACGCGGTCGGCCTGCATCAGGCGTGATTCCAGCGGGCCGTAAATCTGCAGCCGCGCGCCCGGCCGGTCCCGCCGCCGCACCGCGCGATCGCCGAATGCGGTCTGGAAGACGTCTGCGTAGTCGGGCAGCGTGACCATCAGTCCGCTGGTCGTGCCGCCGCGCAGGAGATCGTCAAAGGCGCTCGCGAGCGCGAGGCCTTCGCGCTCCTCGAACGCCAGCGGGATGCCCTGCTCGTCGCGCGACAGCTCGATCATGATCTCGCGATGCCGATGTGCGAGCTCGGCGAAATCGAACGACTTCGATGAGGCTAGACTCTCGATCGGCGCCAAGGCTTGTCGTAAGCCATCGATCAGCACCTGAATGCGATCGAGGTCTTCGGCCTTGAGACGTGCACGCGGCTCGGCCTTATGCAGGGCGGAGACCTCGCTGCGCCACAGCTTTGCCAGCTCCTCGCGAAAGCGATTGAATTCGCGCAGCAGGCCGGCAGTGCCTGCAGGCGGGCGCGTGCCGCGCAACAAAGCGAGCTCCAGGCCTTCGATCGCCGCCTTCCATGCGCCAGGCGCCCGGCCGAGCCGGCACAGCGGATGCTTCAGCATTGCCAGCAGCGTCGGCGGCTCCAGTCCCTTGGTCGCAGCCTCGGCTGTCAGTCGCGCAAAGACGCCGGCGGAGGTCTCCATCAGGACGTCGCCGCCGGAATCGTCGAATGCGAGATCCCACCGTGTCAGCGCGGCCATCACCCGCCGCGCCAGCGCGCGATCGGGCGTCACCAACGCGGCGGATTTGTCGAGGTGCCGCGCCTCGCGCATCGCGATCGCGATGGCGAGCGCTTCCATTTCAGGGTTGGGAGCTTCGACAACCGCGAGGTTCTTCATGCCGCCGGTGATCTTCGCGGCCACATCCGGTTGCTTCAGCCGGTCGTGCCAGATCTCGGTCTTGGCCGAGGGCCGCATCGATTCCGACGCCAGCAGATCGCGGCCGCCTTCCGCCGGAGGCTGGAGACTATCGACGTCGCTGCGCTTGATGCCAAAGCGATCCAGCAGCGCGTGCATGGCATATTGCGGATGGTTCGAGACCGGGTGCTCCGCGAACTTGCCGAGCGAGTCGCGAACGCCGCCGATGCTGCGCCAGGCATCGTCGTCGAGATCGGAATCGAGGCCGGGCAGCACCACGGCGCCATGCGGCAGCGAGGCGACTGCGTGGAGAAATCTTGCCGTGGCCGGCATCGAGCCGGTCGAACCGGCCGCGATCACGGGGCCATGGGGATGCGCGGTCAGCCGCCTGGCTTCGGCATCGATCAGGAGGTCGCGGCGGGCAGCGGGCTCGATGCGTTTGATTTCGGCGAGATGACCGGGCCAGGCGATGCGCGCGATGCGCAAAAATTCAAGCGAGTGCTGCCAGTACCGGTCGAGCATATCAGGCACGAGGCCATCGAGCGCGCTCCAGTCGACACCGCGCGTGACCATGTCGTCGATCAGGCGCGCGAGATCGGACGCCAGTGCCAGCGTCGAAGCGGGGCCGCCGACGACCAGCGGAGACAACACCGGACCCTTGGCCCAGGCCGCGACGAGTTGCGCCAGTGTCAGCCGCCGTTCGAGCTCGCCGAGCCGCGGCGGAATGTCGAGCGGCGTTGCGCCGGAAAACTGTTCGCCTTCATCGGCGAAAGCGAGTTCATCTTCGTCGATGTCGCCGAGCGCGACGATGCGCGGCAGCACGACCGCATCCGCCTTCATCTCGTCGAGGAAGATCTCGCGGACGACGCGCATGGCGCGCCGTGTCGGCAGGTACAGCGTGGCATCCGCCAACCGTGCCGGCTCCTTGCGCGCCTCAAAGCCCTCGACCAGCCGGCCGTCGAGCAGGCTTGCGACGACGGTGCGCAGGAACGGAACTGAGACTGGAACGCTGAAAACGCGCATGAGCTGCCTGATTCGGGAATCAGGCGCCAATATAGGGAGGCGGACTCAAATGGATATGGGCGGAGGGGGTTAGTCCCCGCTGTTCGCGGCATCCCCGCTCTCGTGCCCCGGCTCAGCAGCGCATCACGCAGCGATGCGCTGCTGAGCCGGGGCCCAGGTTGCTTCGTTCCGCAAGTGAGGATGGAGTGGGTCCCGGCTCTCCGGAGCGGCATTACGCGCCGCACCCCGTCCGGGACACAAGAGCGGCTTAAGCCACGCTCTCCAGAAACGCCTCTTCCGCCGCGTGCACGGCATCAGGCGTGCCGACATGCATCCAGACGCCGTCGAGGCGGAGCCCGAACAGCCGCTCCTGCTCGTTGGCACGGTCGAACATCTTGGTCAGCGAAAACTCGCCGCTCGGGGCATCGGCAAAGATCGACGGCGACAGGATCGCAGCGCCGGCATAGACGAACGGAACGACCTCTTTTTCCTTGCGCTTGCGCAGCGCGCCGTCGGCCAGCATGCCGTAATCGCCGCGGCCGCTATAGCCGATGCTGGTCGCCGTCGGCGCCATCAGCAGCAAAATGTCCATCCGCGCGGGATCGAAGTTTTCGGCGAGCCGCGTCAGGTTCGAGCGCACGCCGTCGATCCACAGCGTGTCGGAATTGACGTGAAAGAACGGTGCGTCCCCGAGCAGCGGCAGTGCCTTGACCACGCCGCCGCCGGTGCCCAGCACCTGATCGCGCTCGTCCGAGATGGTCACGCGCGGATGCTGGCGTGATGCGGTGTGATCGATGATCTGGTCCGGCAGGTAGTGCACGTTGACCACCACCT
This sequence comes from Bradyrhizobium sp. Ken64, assembly GCF_055807555.1. Classification (NCBI taxonomy): domain Bacteria; kingdom Pseudomonadati; phylum Pseudomonadota; class Alphaproteobacteria; order Hyphomicrobiales; family Nitrobacteraceae; genus Bradyrhizobium; species Bradyrhizobium sp. Ken64. The sequence goes on from NZ_JBVVPA010000007.1 coordinate 282,730, forward strand.
CGCTGACGCCGGCCTGGCCGAGCTTGTCGAGCACGTGGTCGAGCAGCGGCTGGCCGGCCACCGGAACCATCGGTTTCGGCATTTTGTCCGTCAACGGACGCATGCGCAGGCCGAACCCCGCGGCGAGCACCATGGCTTTGGTCGGTTTGACGGGCATCCTTCGCTTTCTCAGACCTACTGACTTCGCGTTCGCAGCAATCCTAACACGAGGTTCGACTGACCGCACCGCGTCTTGACCGCCTTAGCCACCTGCCGTGACGCTTGTACGACGGGTGTTGCCGTTACGCCCCGATGGATGTGGAACGCGCCTTTTTCTTCTTGTCGCCGAGCTTGAGAAAGTTGACGCCGATCTGGTCGCCATTGACCCAGGAAAGCTCGCAGCGCCGATACGCAAGTCCGGTGGACGACAGCAGCAGAAAAAACTCCTTCAGATGCAAGCCTTCGACCGAGCCGTCGATGGTCAGCTTGGCGCCGCTGTCGGAGACGTCCTCCATGGTGCAGTCGCGCCGCCATGTGCCGTCGATACCCATCATCTGGGCCGCGATCCCGCGCTCGAAAACAACCCGGCTGTTGCCGCGCTGGTCCGTCTTCACCGCCATCTGCCCTGCTCCAGCCCCGTAATCATCCGGCTGCGTCGCCCCCAGATTACCGGCGTCTTGGCTAACAGCCGGTAAATCGGGCCCCGAATCAGCCTCTTCCGCCCCTACTAGCCTTTTCAGCCTTGGGCCTCAGCCGTGGGCCTACCTTTGGGGCGGCGGGGCATTGGCGAGATACCAGTCGCGCAGATGAGCGAGCGCGGGATGCGCCAGGGAGCGCTGGAGATAGGTCCAGATCCGCGGCTGGTGACGCAGATAATGCGGCTTGCCGTCGCGGCGGTTGAGGCGGGCGAAGGTGCCGAGCAGACGCGTGTTCCGCTGCGCCGACATGATGGCGTAGAGCTCCGCGAAGCCGGCCGCGTCGAAGCTCGCGTCGCTCGCGCGGCGCGCCTTGATGTAGCGCGACAGCAGCGTCAGTTCGATCGCCTCGGGCACGTCGATGCGGGCATCCTGGAGCAGGGACACCACGTCGTAGGATTGCGGCCCCAGCACGGTGTCCTGGAAATCGATAACGCCGACGCGTTCGATGCCGGTGCGATTGCTGAGCCAGATCAGGTTCGGCGAGTGATAGTCGCGGATGATCCACGTCTTCGGCGAGGCCTGCGCCTTCTGCAGCAGCTCGCGCCACATCGCGAAAAATTCGGCGCGCTTCCCGTCGTCCAGCGGCGCGTTGCGATCGGGCAGGTACCATTCCGGCATCAAGCCGATTTCGATCAGCAGCGCCTCGGTATCGAAGACAGGAATGGCGTAGGTCTGGTCCCCGAGCGGCAGCGTCTCCGGCAGCGTCTTGCCGTGCAGCACGGCCAGTAAATCGACCGCGGCTTCGTAGCGTTCGGCGATCGGGCGCGGCGGATCGCCCTCGATCACGCCGTCGCTGCCGAAGTCTTCGCTGATCAGGAATCCGTGGTCGAGGTCGGAATGATGGATCGCGGGCGCGGAGATCCCCTGCGCGCGCAGGCCCTCGTCGATGGCGACGAAGGGTTTGATGTTTTCGGCGAGATGCACCGCGGCGCTGTAGGATTTTCCGTTGTACATCGCAGCACCATCCGGGCGCTGCGGAGAATTCATGAGGATGACAATCTCGTCGTCGTGCAGCAGCCGCGCATAGGAGCGGGTGGAGGCGTCGCCCGCCATGCGTTTGCGCGTTGCCTCCATGTAGCCGGATGCATCGAGGAATTCGCGCAGCGCCTGCAGCCGCGCGACGATGGCGGCGGCCTTGCCATGACCGGTGATGTCGGCGGCGCGCGCATTCGAGCCCAGTGCCTGCCGGTGCGTCAGCGCGATGTCGATGCGGTCTTGAGGCATCGCCGACGGTGCGCGCTCCGGCCATTCGATCAGGACGAGGGTTGCTTCCGGCAGCGGCGACAGCCCGATCTCTTCGAGCTCGCTCTCGTCCTCGACGCGGTAGAGGTCGGCATGCATCACCGGGAATGGCGGCAGCTCGTAGCCCTGCACCAGCGTGAAGGTCGGGCTCGGCACTTCCAGCGCATCATCGCCGGCGAGGTAGCGGATCATGGCCCGCGCCGCCGCGGTCTTGCCGGCCCCGAGATCGCCGGTGAGCGTGATGACATCGCCGGGACCGACCAGCAGCGCGACGTCGGCCATCAGTTGCGCAGTCGCTGTCTCGTTGTGGAGCGCGACGGAGAATGTGGTTGGCGCAGTCATTCGGCGGCGTCGCGATGCGCCGCCTGGTCGGTCGGGAAATCACAGATCACGACCGTGCCCCTGCCCACGATCGAATCGACCCGGATATTGCCGCCATGCAGCTCGACGAAGGAGCGCACCAGCGACAGGCCGAGCCCGGCGCCGCGATGACGCGAGCCCTGCGAGCGGCTCTCGAACCAGTTGAATACCTTGTCCTTCATGTCGGCAGGTATTCCAGGCCCGGAATCTGTCACGGTGAAGACCACACTGCGTTCGGTGCGGCGGGCGCTGATGCCGACGGTGGAATCCGGTGGAGAAAACCCGACGGCGTTGGCGAGGAGGTTATAGAGCACCTGCACGACGCGCTTCTCGTCGCCGGTGAAGCTGCCGACATCGGGCGCGATCTCGACCTTGAGGCGGATGCGGTCGGTGGCAAGCCGGTCCTGGAGACCCTCGGCGGCGAGCTCGATGGTCTTGCTGACGTCGACGGGGCCGAGTTCCAGCTTCATGGCGCCGGCGTCGATGGTGGCGAGATCCAGGATGTTGTTGGTCAGCGCCAGCAGTGCATTGGTCGATTTGGTGACGTAGTCGAGATACTCGGCCTGTTTCGGCGTCAGCGGCCCGGTCGAGGGATCGCTGAGGAAATGCGCGAAGCCGATGATGGTGGTGAGCGGGGAGCGCAGCTCGTAGGAGACGTGGTGGACGAAATCCACCTTCATCTGGTCGGCCGCCTCCAGCGCCTCGTTGCGCTCGCGCAGCGCGCGCTCGACGTTCTCGGTATCGGTGATGTCCTGGAACGTCAGCATCGTGGCGCCGTCGTGCAGGGGCCGGATCATGCCGTCGAGCACGCTGCCATCCTTGCGCTCCAGCTTCAGCGGAATGTCGGCGCGGCTCTCGATCGAGGTGACGGCCTCGCGGATCTGTCGCCAGACGATCGCGTCGTCGAACAGCTGATGGCACCAGCCCTCGACCGTCTGGATGTGCGGCTCGTCGCGCATGGCGTCAGCGGACAGCTTCCACATCCGGACGAAGGCCGGGTTGAACAGCTGCGCCTTGCCGTTACTGCCGAACACCGCGACGCCCTCGGCGAGGCTATCCAGCGTCTCGCGCTGGACGCGGATCATGCCGTCGAAGCGGCGGGCGAGCTCGAGGCTCTCGGTGACGTCGTCGAACAGATAGGTGACGCCGCCTTCCGGGTTCGGCGTGGTGACGACGGAGAGCGCGCGCCCGTCGGGCAGGTACCAGGTGTCCTTGGCAGCCTCGACCGCGCGATAGGCCTCGTGCAGCTTCGCCTTCCAGGCGCGGAAGTCCGGCTGCTCCGGCAATTTGCGCGAGGAGCGGAGCTTGTCGAGCACGCTGGAATCATCGGGGTTGGCGTCGAGAAAGGTGCGGTCGAGGTCCCATAGCTGGCGGTAGGAATCATTGTAGAAGGCGAGCCGGCGCTGGCCGTCGAACACGGCAACGCCGGAGGAGAGCTGGTCGAGCGTGCGGCGATGCGCCTCCGCCATCCGCACCAGCGCCGAGCTCAAGGCATCTGCCTCGCTGGCATCGATGGCAACGCCGACATTGCCGCCGCCGACATTGACGGCGCGCACGTCGTAGATGCGCCGCTCGCCGCCGATCACGATCGGCAGCCGCGAGGTGAAATTGACCGCTTCCTTCAGCCCCCGCTCCATCGCTGTCCGGTCGGCGCTGTCGAGCAGCTCGAGCTTGCGCTCCTGGGCGTCGGTGATGCTGGCCGCCTCGGTCGCACGGACATAGGCAGGGTTGGCGTAAGTTAGCGCGCCGTTCTCGCCCTTGGCCCAGATCGGCCACGGTGCGGCGGTCGCGAAGCCGCGCAGCATTTCCGTCTCGTCGGAAAGGGCCTTATAACGCAGATTGGTCTCGGCCAGATCGCGGCGGAGCCCCGAGAGTTCGCGAATCCTGACGATGGCCTGGCCGCCGATGGCGCGGCCGATGGCCTCAAGCGTGTGGCCATGCGCGGTGGTGAGCGTCAGCTGGAACCCGTCGCCGCGGTCGCGCAGCGCATCGACGGCGTGATCCATCCGGAGCGCCGGTTCCGGCGGCAACCAGGTTCCAAATGCGAGCACGCGCTGTGGAGAGGAGTCGCGCGGCAGCACCAGGGAGATGTCACCGGAGATCTGCGCGCGATTGTCGCCGGCCGGCCAGGAGATCAGGATCTGCGGTTCGGCGAACAGCAATGCGCCGAAGCGGTCGGCCTGGAGCTGGAGTTCCCCGATCCGGGCGCGGCGAGCCAGCCGATGCTGTGCGGCCGCGGCGCCTCCGAATTCCGCGCCTATTTGCCGCGCGCGCGCTGGATC